>CAZFSW010000019.1:7269-11028 GCA_964521655.1 uncultured Dorea sp. | reverse complement strand
CCCATGAGGAAGCAGACTGTGCTCAGCGCGTCGCCGGTGAGGGAGGAGTCCGTGATGATGGAGACGCTGTAAAGGTTGTTCTCGCAGGGCTGCCCGGTAGAGGGGTTTAAGATATGGTGGTAAAGCTTTCCGTCCACTTCAAAATACCGCTGGTAGATCCCGGTCGTCACCACGGTCTGGTCCGCAACCTTTACGGAGGTAATGGGCGTCCCAGTTTCGTCAAAGGGCTTCTGGATGCCGATATTGTATTTGGAGCCGTCGGTTTTCGTCCCTAAGACGAGGATATTCCCGCCGAGGTCGATGACGGCGTGGCTGACGTTGTTTTTCTTTAAATATTCACGAAGGCGGTCGGCGATGTATCCCTTCGCGATCGCGCCTACGTCGAGGGCGGCGGCGGGATCGCCCAGGCGTACCGTATTGCCCTCTATGACGATCTGTTTATAATCTACATGGCTTACTGCCGCCGCGACCGCATCCGCCGCAGGAACGGCTGGATCCTCCGCGTGGAAGTCCCACAGGTCTGACACGGCGCCGATTGTGATATCGAAGAGCCCGCCGGAGAGCTCGCCGTAATACAGCCCTTTCTTAATCAGGGTCAGGGTGTCCTCCGACACCTCTACGGCAGCTCCTCCGGCGTGGTTGATCTGATAAATCTCGCTGTTTTCATCCGTCTTTGAAAAAAGCGTGTCATAATTTTGGCACAGCTTTTTGCAGCCCTCTAACACATCCTCCTCCACAGGGTCTAAGATCTGCACGCGGATGACGGTGTCAAAGAGCGTGTCGGTATAGGTGAGATCCTCCTCGTCCGGGAGGCTTTCGCAGCCGGACAGGAGCATGAGTGCGGCAAGGAGCACCGCAAGGAGCGCCGCGGTTAATTTCCTGTATTTCATAAAGCACCTCAAGATTTTCGTTTGCTGTATGACAGTATAGCATAAAATCCCGCGCGGCGCAATGAGGCATATTTTTACTCGAACATCTGATTGCGCGAGCAGAGCTGTTGTGTTAAAATATGCTGTGAGTGGATGAGGTGGAGGAATATGAAAATCGGCTTACAGAAGAAAGATATCGTCCTGATCGTGGTGATCCTGATAACCGCCGCCCTTACGTTCGGCCTTCACGAGCTGATCGGGGCGGACAGCGCGGGCTGCGTGACGGTAAAGGTGGACGGTGTTATCGAAGGCGTCTACAGCCTGGGCGTGGATCAGGAGATTGACATAAACGGCGGCACGAATCATCTTGTGATTAAAAATGGCAAGGCGGACATGACAGAGGCGGACTGTCCGGACAAGCTGTGCGTACATCAGCGGGCGATCTCAAAGAGCAATGAGAGCATTATCTGCCTGCCGAACAAGGTGATCGTGGAGGCAGACAGCAAGCAGAACAGCGAATACGACGCTGTGGCAAATTAGGAGGGGTCTTGAAAGGGAAAGTTGCGTATTTTGGCGTGTTTACGGCGCTGGCATTGATTTTCAGTTATGTGGAGACGCTGATCCCGGTCTCGCTTGGGATCCCCGGCGTAAAGCTGGGGCTTGCGAACCTGATTATTGTAACCGCGCTGTATAAGATCCCTCTTAAGGAGACTTATCTGCTGTCGGTAGTAAGGGTTTTGCTCTCGGGATTCCTGTTTGGGAATTATGTTAGTATCCTGTACAGTCTGGCGGGCGGGCTTCTAAGTCTTAGCGTTATGGCTGTTTTAAAGAAGCAGGGCGGCTTCAGTGTGATCGGGGTCAGTGTTGCGGGGGGAGTATTCCACAATGTCGGTCAGCTCGTGGTCGCGGCGCTTGTGGTGGAGACGTTCAGTGTGTCCTATTATATCCCGGTGCTTCTGGCCGCGGGCGTGATCACCGGCTTCGTGATCGGGATCCTGGCGGGGCAGATGCTGAGGCGGCTTACATGGATTCAGATGGGGGAGGAAGGATGATTTCTTATATCAGAGGGAGCCTGGCGGCGATGGAAGAGGACAGGGTGATCGTGGACGTAGGGGGCGTGGGCTTTGGGGTCTTTATGCCCGTCCAGTCAATGGAGAGGCTGCCGTCCGTGGGAAACGAAGTGAAGCTCTATACTTACCTCAATGTGAAGGAGGACGCAATGCAGCTCTTTGGTTTCCTCTCGCGGGACGACCTTCATGTATTCAAGCTGCTGCTCGGTGTAAGCGGCATCGGGCCAAAAGGCGGGCAGTCCATCCTGTCGGCGCTGTCTGCGGACGATTTGCGCTTCGCGGTGATGTCGGGGGATGTAAAGGCGATCGCCAAAGCGCCGGGGATCGGGAAGAAGACGGCGGAGAAGCTGATCGTGGAACTTCGGGATAAGTTGAGCATCGAGGACACGCTGGAGCATGTGGCGCGGGGGGAGGACGCAGCTCTGTCCGGACAGGGTGCGCCCGCGACGAAGACACAGAGCGAGGCGGTCCAGGCATTGACGGCGCTCGGGTACGGCAGCACGGAGGCGCTTAAGGCAGTAAAGCAGGTGGAGCTTACGGAGGATGCGTCGGTGGAGGATGTGCTGAAACAGGCGTTAAAATATATGGCATATTAGACAACTGAAAAGTGTGGCTGATTACTGGATATGCCGAGAAGATAACAAGCATGGGTTTTGGCAGTTAGGGGAGGATATGGCGAGAAGGATCATTACGACGGAAAATCTGGAAGAGGACTTGAAGCTTGAGAGCTCACTGCGGCCGCAGTTCCTGGACGATTATATCGGACAAGAGAAAGCGAAGGAGACCCTGAAGGTCTATATCGAGGCGGCGAAAGCGCGGGGGGAGGCGTTAGACCATGTGCTTTTTTACGGCCCTCCGGGGCTGGGGAAGACGACGCTTGCCGGGATTATCGCCAATGAGATGAAGGTGCATATGAAGATTACTTCGGGCCCGGCGATTGAGAAGCCGGGGGAGATGGCGGCGATCCTGAACAACCTGCAGGAGCGCGACGTCCTGTTTGTGGACGAGATCCACCGGCTGAACCGCCAGGTGGAGGAGGTTCTGTACCCGGCGATGGAGGACTATGCGATCGACATTATGATCGGGAAGGGCGCGGGGGCGCGTTCCATCCGGCTCGACCTCCCGAAATTCACGCTGGTGGGGGCGACTACGAGGGCAGGGATGCTGACTGCGCCGCTGCGCGACCGGTTTGGCGTGATGCACCGCATGGAGTTTTATACGGTGGAGGAGCTTGAAACCATTATCCTGCGCTCCGCAAAGGTGCTGGACGTCGGGATCGACGAGGCTGGCGCGCTCGCGCTTGCGAGGCGCTCCAGAGGGACGCCGAGGCTGGCCAACCGCCTGCTGAAGCGGGTGCGCGACTTCGCGCAGGTGCGCTACGACGGCTATATCACGGAGCATGTGGCGGATTACGCGCTGGATCTTCTTGATGTGGACAAGGAAGGGCTTGACCAGACGGACAGGAACCTCCTTGCGGCGATCATCACGAAATTTGCCGGGGGCCCGGTAGGGCTTGACACTCTGGCGGCGGCTGTCAGTGAAGACCCGGGGACGATTGAGGACGTCTACGAGCCATATCTCCTGAAGAATGCGTTTATCCAGCGGACGCCGCGCGGGAGGGTCGCGACGGAGAAAGCGTATGCGCATCTGGGAATACAGCTTGAAAGCAAGATTATTTGAATCTATCTGCTCCATAATGTGATTGACGTAATTTGGGTAAATACCCTATAATAAAAGGAACAAGGTAGGGAGGTACAATTTTGCCCAACAAAGCATATGAAAAAATAATGAATGGGCAATCTGATAATAATATAAAATTT
>CAZFSW010000019.1:5388-7169 GCA_964521655.1 uncultured Dorea sp. | reverse complement strand
AAGATACGAAAATCATGAAAAATAGTTGGTTTTTGCTAAAGATTCGTTTATAATGGTTGCAGAGATTAGAAAATGTCGGGGGAGGCTTCTATGGCATCATCAAAGAATTATACGGAAGTACTGATAGGCGGCAAGGTATTTACCTTAAGCGGCTTCGAGAGCGAGGATTACCTGCAGAAGGTGTCTACCTATCTGAACCATAAGATTGAGGAATGTACCAGCAGCGAGGGCTACCGCAAGCAGAGCGCGGAGACGAGGAGCGTCCTTCTGGCGCTGAATATCGCGGATGATTATTTTAAGGCGAGGAAGCAGGGCGGCACGCTGGAAAGCGATATCGAGGCGAAGGATAAGGAGATGTATGAGCTGAAGCACGAACTGATCTCCGTCCAGATCAAGCTGGAGAATGCCGATAAGGCACTGGACAAGCTGAAGGAGGAGAATAAGGAGCTTCAGATGCGCATCGTCCAGCTGGAGACGGAGATGAAGAATAAGCGCGGCAAGTCAGGCGCTTCCTAGAGAAGCCTGGAATTGCCCGGAGATTCCTGCGTAATTTCTATGTGAGAAAATATTAAATAAGAGGCTGTCCGAAAGGCGGCTTCTTTTCGGTTATAAGGAGCGGGCGGTATGAGAAAAAGACCAGAGATCTTAGCTCCGGCGGGCTCGTGGGAGAGCCTTATGGCCGGCGTCTGCGCCGGGGCGGATGCGGTTTACCTGGGAGGAAGGCGCTTCGGGGCGCGGGCCTATGCGGATAATTTCAGTGAGGAGGAGCTTTTAAGAGCCATCGACTATGTGCATCTTCACGGGCGCAGGGTGTACCTTACGGTGAATACGCTTTTTAAAGATAAGGAATTGGACGGGCTGTATGAATATCTTCTGCCTTATTACTGTCAGGGGCTGGATGCGGCGATCGTGCAGGATGTAGGCGCGATCCGCTATCTAAAGGAGCGGTTTCCGAAGCTCCCCCTCCACGTCAGCACGCAGGCGTCGGTGGTTCATGCGCTTGGCGCGGAGTTTTTCGCAGGGCTTGGCGCGGCGCGGGTCGTCCCGGCAAGGGAGCTGTCGCTTGCGGAGCTTTGGGATATGAAGGAGAGGACGGGGCTGGAGATCGAATGCTTCGTCCACGGCGCCATGTGCTACTGTTATTCTGGGCAATGCCTTTTAAGCAGCATGATCGGCGGGCGAAGCGGCAACCGGGGGCAGTGTGCGCAGCCTTGCCGCCTTCCCTGCAGCGTGCAGGGGAAAAAGCCGCAGACATTGTTGAGTCTGAAGGATCTGTGTGCAATTGAGCTTCTCCCGGAGCTTATTGAGGCGGGAATCGATTCCTTTAAGATCGAGGGGCGCATGAAGCAGCCGGAGTATGTCTATGAGACGACAAAGATCTACCGGAAGTATACGGACTTGTATCTGGAACAGGGAAGAGGCGGATACATGGTTTCTGCGCAGGACAGGAAAGCGCTGGAGGATGCATATGCAAGGAGGGGCTGCTGCACAGGCTATTACCACCGCCAAAACGGGAGGGAAATGATCTCGTTTGGGAAGCCAGAGGATGGGAAAGAAGAAAACGCAGGGAAACAAGATTACAAAATTAAGGAAAAAATAAGTGGAAATTTAATTATTTCTAAGGGAAAACGTGCTAAGCTATGCATAGAGCATGAGGGCGTGGAACATACAGTGCGTGTTGAGGTTTTCGCAGAAGCGGCGCAGGAGGCGCAGAAAGCCCCTCTTGGCAGGGCGCAGGTCCTGCGCCAGATGGAAAAAACCGGGGATACGGAATTTGAGTT
>CAZFSW010000019.1:0-5288 GCA_964521655.1 uncultured Dorea sp. | reverse complement strand
TATATTTTCCGAAAGCGGGGCATTTCCTATTATGAGACAGTCTATGAGAAGCTGGCGCGCTTTTATGACGGCGCGCTTATACGGAACTGGGAGAGCTATATGTGGCTTAGGAAACGGGGCTATGCAGGGGAACTGGTTTCCGATCATAATCTGTACGTGTTCAACCAGGAGAGCGCACGGCTTATGAGGCAGGCGGGAGTTTCGCGATATACGCTGCCGGTGGAGCTGAATCTGCGGGAGCTGCGCGAACTGTGCGCGCCCCATGATCCAAAGGGAAATCACGGGCCGCGCACAACTCATGATCCAGAGGGAAGTCACAGGCCGCGCGGGATCTTGATTGCCTACGGCTATCAGCCGGTGATGGTGACGGCGAACTGCATCCGCCGGACGGCGGGCTCCTGCGAGGGAAAGAACGGCGTGTTGTGGCTTACCGACCGTATGCAGAAGAAATTTGCAGTGAGAAATGACTGCAAATTCTGCTATAATGTGATCTATAACAGCGCGCCCTTGATGACGGCGGATATGGCAGATCAGCTTAAGGCACTTGGGCTGTCCGGCGTCCGGCTTGATTTTTCCACAGAGGACGGGGAGAGGACGGAGAAAACCATCCGGCTGTACAGGGATGCATTTCTTTATAATAAGAAGGTTGCGCTTCCGGACATGGCATACACGAGAGGACATCTGAAAAGAGGAGTGAGGTAGGTGGAAGCTTGGTCAATATCATTGTAGAATGTTCAAAATATCTGATGATCATACTGGTGACGATGTATACGTTCCTGTGCTTCAGTATCTTCGGCTATCGCGACCCGGATAAAAAGAAGAGCCTCCTGACCCGGCAGAATGTACTGATGTTCATGCTGCAGCTGACTGCGTATCTGGTCATGTATCTGGAAACGGAGGACTTAAAGCTCATCGGGTTTTATGCGATGCAGGTCATTCTGTTTGCTGCGGTCATCCTGCTGTACATGTATCTTTATCCGCGGGCGTCGAGGCTTGTGGTGAACAATATGTGTATGCTTCTGTGCATCGGCATGATCATGCTGACGCGCCTGGACTATACGATCGCGGTGAAACAGTTTGTGATCGCGGCGGGGTCTGTCGCGCTTGGCCTGGCGGTTCCGGTCATTATCCGCAAGGTGAGGTTTCTCGCCGACTTAAGGAAGCTGTACGCCGTCGTGGGGCTGGTATCCCTGGCTGTGGTCATCGTCGTGGGGAGAGTGTCGAACGGCGCGCTGCTTGGCTTTGAGATCGCGGGAATCAGCATCCAGCCCTCGGAGCTTGTGAAGATCGTCTTTGTATTCTTTGTTGCCTCCAGCTTCCGCAAGACGCCGGATTTTCGCAATGTCGTCATCACGACGGCAATCGCGGCGTTCCATGTGCTGATCCTGGTGGTGTCGAAGGACCTGGGCGCGGCGCTCATCATTTTCGTGGTCTATCTTGTGATGCTCTATGTGGCGACAAGGCAGCCGCTCTACATCCTGGCGGGGCTTGGCGCGGGGAGCGTGGCTTCGGTGGCGGCGTATTATCTGTTTAACCATGTGCGGGTGCGCGTGGTTGCGTGGAAGGACCCGTTTGCTGTCTATGACAGCGGGGGCTATCAGGTGGCGCAGTCGCTGTTTGCTATCGCCACGGGGAGCTGGTTCGGCATGGGGCTTTACCAGGGGCAGCCGGAGACGATCCCGGTCGTGGAGTCCGACCTTATCTTTTCCGCGATTGCGGAGGAGCTGGGGCTGATTTTCGCACTATGCATTATTTTAATCTGCGTGAGCTGCTATGTGATGTTTTTGAATATTGCGATGCAGCTTCGCACCCTGTTCTATAAGCTTGTGGCGCTGGGGCTTGGCACCTGTTATATTTTCCAGGTGTTTCTGACCATCGGCGGCGTGACAAAGTTCATCCCGCATACGGGGGTGACGCTCCCGCTGGTGAGCTACGGCGGGAGCTCGCTCGTGAGCACGGTGATCATGTTCGGGGTGATCCAGGGGCTGTATATCTTAAGAGAGGACGAGGAGGAAAATATTGAAAGAAAGAAGCAGGAAGGGCTACGAGCAAAGAGAAGCGGACAGAAAAGAAAAAAGGCGGGAAGAGAAGCGCGTGATGACGAGAAAAGAGCGCCGGGAAGCAAACCGCGAAGACCGGCGGCAGGCAAAGAAAAAGCGCGCCCGCAATAAGGAGTTCGCCAGAGTCACCTATGTGTTTGTAGCACTTTTCATCGCGTTGATGGGGTATATCGCCTATTTCAATACCGTCAGGGCGAAGGAAGTCTTGCGGAGCCCTTATAATACAAGGCAGGATTCCCTCGCGGAGCGGGTCGTGAGGGGGAAGATACTCGATTGTAACGGGCAGGTGCTCGCGCAGACGAATGTGGCGGAAGACGGCACGGAGACGAGGGAATATCCCTATGGCAATCTGTTCGCCCATGTGGTCGGCTATACGGCGCAGGGGAAGACCGGGCTTGAATCCTACGCGAATTTTGAGCTTCTGACCTCCAATGAATTTTTTCTTACCAAGCTTAAAAATGAATTTCAGGATCAGAAGAATATGGGGGACAACGTGGTGACAACGCTGGATGCGGGACTCCAGGAGGCGGCGTATGACGCACTGGGGAGCTACCGCGGGGCGGTGGTCGTGATGGAGCCGTCCACGGGAAAAATTCTGGCGATGGTGTCCAAGCCGGATTTTGACCCGGCTTTCGTGGCGGAGAACTGGGAGAGCTTACGCACAGACGATGAGACGAGCGCGCTCTTGAACCGGGCGACGCAGGGGCAGTACGCCCCCGGCTCGACCTTCAAGCTTGTGACGGCGCTGGAATATATGCGGGAGAATCCGGAGTACGGAAGCTATATGTATCAATGCTCCGGCGAGATCACAGTAGCGGATACGACGATTCACTGTTATAATGGAACTGCACACGGGGATGTGGACTTGCGGGACAGCCTTGCGTACTCCTGCAACACGTCATTTTCCAATATCGGGCTTTCGCTTGATATCAAGTCGTTTCAGGGGACGGCAGAGGATCTTCTGTTCGGTAAGAAGCTCCCCTGTGATCTGGATTACAGCAAGAGCAAGTTCCGCCTTAAGACGGGGGCGAGCGACGGAGACCGCATGATGACGGCGATGGGGCAGGGGCAGACGCAGGTGAGCCCTTATCATATGGCGCTTATCACCTCTGCCATAGCGAACGGGGGGACGCTGATGAAACCGTACCTGGTGGATTCTGTGACCAATTACTCCGGTGCGCAGATTGAGAAAGCCAAGCCGGAGAAGTACAGGGATCTGATGACCTCTGCAGAAGCGGCGGCGCTTAAGGACTTTATGACGTCCGCGGTGGATTACGGGACGGCATCCGTCCTTAGCGGGCAGGGCTATACTGCGGCAGGGAAGACCGGGACTGCAGAATACAGCTCGGACGATGAAAAAGACCACTCATGGTTTGTCGGGATGTCTAATGTGGACAACCCGGAGCTTGTAATCAGTGTGATCATCGAGTCCTCGGACGGAGCGGGAAGCGCCGTGAATATCGCAAGGCAGGTATTTGATTCCTACTATTATTAATGGATCGGCGGAAAGAGGGAACGCTATGAGATATTACCGGCATCTTTATCTCGGGGAAGGGCTTAAGAAAAAGAAGGAGAAGGTGATATGCGGGCTGGAGACGGGGAAGCTCATGCCAGGCGTCTATATCATTACGCTGCCCCGGAGTAAAAAAAACCAGTTGGAGATCTATCCGTCGGCGCAGTTTCTCTGGCCGGATTTTCCACATCAGGATTTTTTCGTGGTGGGAATTGCAAAAGGTTATGACGAAGCGTTAGAATTAGTGGAAGAAATTGCAAAAGAGGTGTATAATAAGACAAGGGGCGCAGATATACGCGCTTATCTAATAGAAAAAGAGCGGGACGAATGAGATGCTACATACCGTGCTTCTGATTTTGAAAATAGCAGGCGTCATATTGGCGGCGATATTGGGGATCCTGATACTGCTGGCGTGCATTGTCCTTTTTGTGCCTGTGCGCTATGAAGCCGTGGGAAAATGCGGCGGCACGCTGGATTCGCTGAAGGGAAAGGCAAAGGTCACATGGCTTTTGCATTTGGTTCGGTTTGACGCATATTTTAAGGAGAGAAAATTTAAGTGGAGGCTCCGGCTTGCATGGAAGACAAAAACCTCCGGGCAGGAGCTGCCGGGAGAGAAACAGGAAACAGCCGGGAATGTACACAGAAAGGAGAAGAGGGAGAATGAAGAAAAAAGTCAAGACACTGGGCAGACTGAACAGGAGGAAGCTGCGGAAATTCCAGAAAGCGAGGAGGGAATACCTGAAACGCGCGAAGAAAGCGGGAAAGAGCCTGCAGGCGGCGAAGAAGAACTTAAGGAGGGCATGGAAGAAATTCCTGAAACAGAACCCGGATCTTGTGAAGCAGATGAAAGCCCTGAAGAACCGCAAGGCGCTGCTGGAAAAGGGGAAAGCGCTGGCGGGAGGCCTGAAGGCGTCTTTCAGAAGGTTCAAGGCTTCTTTCAGAAGATAGGTTATACAGTCCAGGGCATCTGTGATAAAATAAAGCAACTGCTCCAGAAAAAGGACAGGCTTAAGGAGTTTGCCTGCGAAGAGACGCATAAAGGCGCGTTCCTTAAGGTGAAAAAGGAGGCGTTTAAGCTGCTTAGGCGGCTGAAGCCCTCGAAGGTCTTTGCCAGGCTTCGCATTGGATTGGACGATCCTTGCGCGACGGGGCAAGTGCTCGCGGGGCTTTCCCTCCTCTATCCGCTTATCGGGGAGGAGGTGGACGTCACGCCGGACTTTGAGAAGCGTATGCTGCAGGGAAATGTGAGCGTGAAAGGGACGGTCCGCGGCTATTATTTCTTTATTCTGTGCTGGAACCTGCTCTGGTGTGGGAATGTCCGGAGGACATACAGGGATATTAAGAATTTCAAATTTCAGGTGTAGGAGGAACCAGATATGTCAGACACTAATTTCAAGGGGACGGTAGAGGCTCTGTTTCATGGAATGGACGGGGTGATTTCATCGAAGACCGTGGTGGGCGACGCGATCCATATCGGGGATACGATCATCCTTCCTCTCGTGGACGTGTCCTTTGCCATCGGCGCGGGGGCATGGAACGCAGATAAGAAGGACAAAGGCGCGGGCGGCCTCGGGGGGAAGATGACGCCGTGCGCGGTGCTCGTCATCCAGAACGGGCAGACGAGGCTGGTTAATATCAAGAACCAGGATACGATCACCAAGATCCTCGACATGGTGCCGGATGTGGTGGATAAGTTCACTGCGCGCAAGGAGCCG
>CAZFSW010000018.1:6333-11168 GCA_964521655.1 uncultured Dorea sp. | reverse complement strand
GCGAGGTTGTGTGAGGTGAGATAGGCGATATGGCTTTGGCAGAGTTATTCTTGCTTGCGGTGGGGCTTTCTATGGATGCGTTCGCGGTATCCGTCTGTAAGGGTCTTGCCATGAAGAAATGCACATGGCAGAAGGCGTGCATCGTTGGGCTTTATTTTGGCCTGTTTCAGGCGGGGATGCCTGTGATAGGCTATTTTTTAGGCGTACAGTTCCAGGCGATGATCAACTCCATCGACCACTGGATTGCGTTTGCCCTGCTGGTGTTTATCGGGGCAAATATGATCCGGGAGGCGCTCTCGCAGCCGGATGAGACTGAGGAGGCGGATGAATCGCTGGACGTGCGCACGATGCTTCCGCTTGCGGTGGCTACGAGCATCGATGCGCTCGCGGTGGGCGTGACCTTTGCTTTTCTTCAGGTGCGGATCGTGCCTGCGGTGAGCTTTATCGGCGCGACTACGTTTATCATTTCCATTGCGGGCGTGAAGGTAGGAAATCTATTTGGCACGCGCTATCAGGCGAAAGCAGAGATCGCGGGCGGGGCTATCCTGATCCTGATAGGGATTAAAATTTTATTGGAGCATCTGGGGATCCTTGCATGGTAGCGTGAAAGGAGCATTTTATGAAATGGGATCAGTTCCGCCTTGAGACGACGGCGGAGGCAGAGGATATCGTAAGCAGTATTTTAATGGATCTGGGCGTCGGGGGCGTGCAGATCGAGGACAGGGTCCCGCTCTCAGCGCGGGACAAGGAGCGGATGTTCGTGGACATTCTGCCGGATATGCCGGAGGATGACGGAAAAGCGTATCTGACGTTTTATCTGGAAGAGGGCGGGGAGACGGACGGGCTTCTTGGAAGAATCCGGAAGGAACTGGATGAGATGCGCGAATTTCTGGACGTTGGCCCGTGTACCATCGAGCGCTCACAGACGGAGGATGTGGACTGGATCAATAACTGGAAGCAGTATTTCCACCAGTTTTCGATTGACGATATCCTGATCACCCCATCGTGGGAGGAAGTGCAAAAGGAGGACGAGGGCAGGCTCGTGATCCACATCGACCCGGGCACGGCGTTTGGGACTGGGATGCACGAGACGACGCAGCTATGCATCCGCGCGCTCCGTAAGTATGTAAAGGAGGGGGCGCGGATCCTGGACGTGGGCTGCGGGAGCGGCATACTGGGGATGCTGGCGCTTAAATTCGGCGCGGCGTACTGCGTGGGGACGGATCTTGACCCTTGCGCGGCTGAGGCGGCGCAGGAGAATATGGAAGCGAATGGAATCCCGGAGACCAGCTATGAGATCATGACGGGAAACCTCATTGATGATAAGACGGTGCAGGATAGGGTCGGCTATGGGAAGTATGATATTGTTGTGGCGAATATCCTCGCGGACGTACTGGTTGCGTTGACGCCGGTGGTGGTCCGCCAGATGAAACCGGGGGCGGTCTACATTACGAGCGGGATTATCGACGGGAAAGAAGAAACTGTTGTGGAGGCGGTCAGGGCGGCGGGCCTTGAAGTGCTGGAGGTGAACCGTCAGGGCGAATGGTCGTCCGTGGCAGCGAGGAAGTGAGAAGGATGCAGCATTTTTTTGTCCCGCCGTCCCAGGTGGAGGCAGGGAAAATCGTGATACAGGGCCGGGATGTGAACCATATGAAAAACGTGCTGCGGATGAAAAGCGGCGAGAGGGTTATGGTGAGCGACGGCAATAACCGGCAGTATGTGTGCGAGGTTGTGGGTTACGAGGAATCGGATGGCATGGTACGGCATGAAGACAGGCAGCAGGCGCTTCTTCGCATTCTTGAGGAAACGTGCGCAGACACGGAGCTTCCATCGCGCATTTACCTGTTCCAGGGGCTGCCGAAGCAGGAGAAGATGGAGCTGATCGTGCAGAAATGCGTGGAGCTTGGAGTTTATGAGGTGATCCCGACCATGATGCGGCGCTCAGTCGTGAGACTGGACGGCGCAAAGGCAGAGAAGAAACGGGAGCGCTGGCAGCAGATCGCAGAGAGCGCGGCAAAGCAGGCGGGGCGGGGGATCATCCCGCAGGTGGCGCAGGCCATGCCCTATGATGAGGCACTTAAGAAAGCGGGGGAGTTGGACGTCCTGCTCTTTCCTTATGAGCTTGCCTCCGGGATGGAGGAGACGAAGAAGACGATCGCCGGGATCCGGCGGGGCCAGTCGGTGGGGATCCTGATCGGGCCGGAGGGCGGCTTTGAGAAGGAGGAGGCAAAGCTTGCGCTTCGCGCCGGGGCAAAGGAGATCACGCTCGGAAGGAGGATCCTGAGGACGGAGACGGCGGGGCTTGCAGTTCTTTCCGTGCTGATGTTTCACCTGGAAGAGGAGTAGGTCTACAGGCGGATTGACATTTTGCCGCTGTCATCATATTCTTATAATAAAAAGCAGGAAGCAGAGCTATGAAAGAAGTATATTTGGATAATTCTGCAACGACGATGGCGTATGACTGCGTCGGGGAGCTTGTGTGCAGGGTTATGTGCGAGGATTATGGAAATCCGTCCTCCATGCATGCAAAGGGCATGGCGGCGGAAAGGTATATAAAGGAAGCGAAAGAGACGCTGGCGGGGCTTTGGAAGGTGCAGGAGAAGGAGATCTTCTTTACGTCCGGCGGGACGGAGAGCGATAATCTGGCGCTGATCGGCACGGCGCGCGCGAACCGCCGCGCGGGGAACCATCTGATCACCTCGGCGATTGAGCATCCGGCGATTATGAACACAATGCGTTACCTCGAAGAAGAGGGCTTCCGCATCACCTACCTCCCGGTGGACCGCTACGGGCGGGTGCGGCTGGACGCGCTGCGGGAGGCTCTCTGTAAGGAAACGATCCTTGTGTCCATCATGTACGTCAATAATGAGGTCGGCTCCGTACAGCCGATACAGGAGGCGGCGGGAATCGTAAAGGCATACAACAAAGATATCCTGTTCCATGTGGATGCGGTGCAGGGATTCGGGAAATACCGCATTTACCCGAAAAGGCTGAAGGTGGACCTGTGTTCCATAAGCGGGCACAAGATCCACGGCCCAAAGGGAATCGGCGCGCTGTATATCGACGGGCATGTGAAGATAAAGCCGATCGTGTTCGGCGGGGAACAGCAGAAAAACGTGCGCTCCGGCACGGAAAATGTGCCGGGGATCGCGGGGCTTGCCTTAGCCGCAAAGACCATCTATGAGGATTTAGATGGAAAGGTCGCAAGAATGAGGGAGCTGAAGCAGCATTTTATCGAGGGGGTCACGCGGATTGAGGATACGGTGATCCACGGGCTGTACGACGAGACGTCAGCGCCACACATCATCAGCGTGGGCTTTGCGGGGATCCGAAGCGAGGTGCTGCTCCATGCGCTGGAGGACAAGGGGATCTATGTCTCCTCCGGCTCCGCCTGCTCCTCCAACCACCCGCAGGTAAGCGGGGTACTAAAGGGAATCGGCGCGAAGCAGGAATTTCTGGACGCCACATTACGGTTTAGTATGTCGGAGTTTACGACGCGGGAGGAGATCGATTACACGCTGGATTGCCTGTACCAGATCATACCGGTGCTGAGAAAATATACGAGGCATTAGAGGCATTAACTGAGGATTCAGGAGAAGAGAAATGCATTTTTCAACATTTTTATTAAAATACGGAGAGATCGGGGTGAAAGGAAAGAACCGCTATCTGTTCGAGGATGCGCTTGTGAATCAGGTGAGGCGCGCGCTTAGGGACGTGGACGGCGATTTCCATGTATATAAAGCCCAGGCGAGGGTCTATGTGGACTGCGGGGAGGATTATGATTACGACGGGGCGGTGGAACGTTTGAAAAAGGTGTTCGGCCTCGTCGCGATCTGCCCGGTGGTCCGCATGGAGGACCGGGGGTTTGCAGAGCTTGAGCATGACGTGGTAAACTATGTGGGCGAGCTGTACCCGGACCGGGACAGGACCTTTAAGGTGGAGACAAGGCGGGCGAAGAAGTCTTATCCGAAAAATTCGATGGAGATCAGCCGCGACTTGGGCGAGGCGGTCCTGGATGCATTTCCGGAAATGCGCGTGGACGTGCATCATCCGGACGTCCGGCTGAATGTGGAGGTGCGGGGGGATGGCATCTACGTCTATTCTAAGAGCATTCCGGGCGCTGGCGGCATGCCCGTGGGGACGAACGGAAAAGCGATGCTGCTCCTGTCCGGCGGGATCGACAGCCCGGTGGCGGGGTATATGATCGCCAAACGCGGCGTGCAAATGGAGGCGGTGTATTTTCACGCGCCGCCGTACACCAGCGAGCGAGCGAAACAGAAGGTGGTGGAGCTGGCGAAAATTGTCGCGGGATATGCAGGATCGGTGCGGCTGTATGTGGTGAATTTCACTGATATCCAGCTCTACATCTACGATCAATGCCCCCACGAAGAACTTACTATCATCATGCGCCGCTACATGATGCGCATTGCCCAGCGGTTCGCAGAAAAGGACGGCTGCCTGGGCCTTGTCACAGGGGAGAGCATCGGGCAGGTGGCAAGCCAGACCATGCACAGCCTCGCCGCGACAGACGATGTGTGTACGATGCCTGTCTACCGTCCGGTCATTGGGTTCGACAAGCAGGAGATCGTGGACGTCGCCGGGAGGATCGGCACCTTTGAGACTTCCATCCAGCCTTATGAGGACTGCTGTACCATCTTTGTGGCAAAGCATCCTGTGACGAAGCCGGCGGTGGAGTATATCCGGCGTTCTGAGGAACGGCTTGGCGGGCGGATACAGGAGCTTGTGGACGCGGCGGTGGATACGGCAGAGGTCGTGGAAATAGGGCGGTAAAGCCTGAATAACGAAAAACTGCAGAAAAACGGCAGGTAGAAAAA
>CAZFSW010000018.1:4979-6233 GCA_964521655.1 uncultured Dorea sp. | reverse complement strand
AGCTGAATGCAAGGGCGCATATGCGGGTAAAAGCGGTGCCGGGGAGCTTACGGTAACCCGCACTGCGGGGCACACGAGGGCCTATGTGAAGATACAGGACGGGTGCGACCAGTTCTGCTCCTACTGCATCATCCCTTACGCCAGAGGGAGGGCGAGGAGCAGACAGAAAGCGTCTGTGCTCGCGGAGGCGAAGACACTCGCGGGAAACGGCTACAAGGAAGTGGTGCTGACAGGGATCCACTTAAGCTCTTACGGGAAGGACACGGGGGAGGAGCTGATTTCTCTGCTTCGGGAGCTTGGCGGCATAGAGGGGATCAAAAGGATCCGCTTAAGTTCGCTGGAGCCTGGGATCATCACGGAGGCATTTGCAGAGGCGCTGTGCGCGCTCCCGAAGGTATGCCCGCACTTCCACCTGTCCCTGCAGAGCGGATGCAACGGGACTCTAAGGCGGATGAACCGGCATTATACGGCCGAAGAATACCGGGAGAAATGTGAGCTCCTCCGGCAATATTTCCGGAACCCCGCGCTTACGACGGACGTAATCGTAGGCTTTCCGGGGGAGACGGAAAGGGAATTTGCGGAGTCTAAGACGTTTGTGGATTCCATTGATTTCTATGAGACGCACATTTTCAAATATTCCAGGCGGGCGGGGACGAGGGCGGCCGCGATGGAGGGACAGGTCGCGGAGGAGGTCAAGGCAAGAAGGAGCGCCGAGATGATCGCGCTGGGGAAGAGGAAACGGGAAATGTATGAGCGCGCCCTTGTGGGGACGGTGCAGGAGGTCTTGGTCGAGAGGGCCGTGCAGAGGGAAGATGGCATTTATCAGGTGGGGCATACAAGGGAATATGTAGAAATTGGACAGAAAACGGGTGAAAATCTGATCAATCAGATGATAAATGTAGAAATTGAGAGCCCTTTGCAAATAATCCATTGAATTTTGGGGAGTAATGGGGTAGAATGAAGGAGAAATATCTTTGGAGGACGTGGAGTACATGAAGGAGTTAAGCAACACACAGTTTTTTCGGGTGGAGGGCGGTCCGCAGATCCAGGCGAAGGATATCCTTGAGATTGTGTACAAGGCGCTGAGTGAGAAAGGCTACAATCCGGTAAACCAGATTGTGGGATATATCATGTCGGGGGATCCGACGTATATTACAAGCTATAACGGGGCGAGGAGCCTGATCATGAAGGCGGAGCGGGACGAGCTGGTGGAGGAGCTGCTGAAAACGTATATCGAGCATAACGGTTGGAAAT
>CAZFSW010000018.1:1394-4879 GCA_964521655.1 uncultured Dorea sp. | reverse complement strand
CGGAACAATCCGGGAATCAAATTTTGGCAGGTAAATCAAGTATGAGGATCATGGGCCTGGATTACGGTTCAAAGACTGTGGGAGTCGCGGTGAGCGACCCTTTGGGGATTACGGCGCAGACAGTGGAGACGATCTGGCGGGACAGAGAGAATAAGCTTCGCAGGACGTGTGCGCGTATTGAGGAGCTGGCGCGGGAGTACGGCGTCGGGCAGATCGTACTCGGATACCCCCGGCATATGGACGGCGGCGCGGGAGAGCGCGCAAGGGCGGCAGAGCAGTTCGGCGCGGTCCTGGGGAAGCGGACGGGGCTTCCTGTCATGCTCTGGGACGAGCGTCTGACAAGTGTGTCCGCTGAACGGGTTTTGATTGAGAATAAAGTGAGAAGGGAAGAGCGCAAGAAATATATGGATAAGATTGCGGCGGCACTGATTTTGCAGTCTTATCTTGATTCTTTGTGCTGATTCCCAGAGGTGGGTTTATGGAAAAGGTTACTTTTACGTCCGAACAGACACAGGAAGAGACAGAGTTTTATGTGCTGGAACAGACAAAGATTAATGGGATATCTTATATTCTGGTGGCGGACTCTTTGGAGGACGGCGCGGAATGTTTGATTTTAAAGGACTTGTCTTCGCAGGAAGAAAAGGAGAGCGTCTACGAGATCGTGGAGGAGGACGGGGAGCTTGCCGCGATCTCGAAGGTGTTTGAGGAACTGTTGGAAGATGTAGAAATTGAAAGGTAAGCAATATGTCAGTCAGTCAGGAACAATTTAAGGAGATGCTAAAGAAAAAGGGGCTTAAGGTAACAAACCAGCGGCTTCTTGTGCTGGAGGTCCTTGCGGACAACCGGGACAGGCACATGACTGCCGAGGATATCTATGGGCTTGTGAAGGAGGATTATCCTGAGATCGGGCTGGCAACTATTTACCGGACAGTGCAGCTGTTATTAGAAATGCAATTGGTGGATCGTATCAACCTGGACGATGGATGCGTGCGCTATGAGATCGGCGAGGACACCTGCGGGGAGACGAGTGTCAGGCACCACCATCATCATTTGATATGCAAGACATGTGGAGAGGTCCTGCCTTTTAAGGACGACCTGCTGGACGAGCTGGAGCGCCGCATCGAGGAGGAGACGGGATTCCATGTGTTAGACCACGAATTAAAGTTCTTTGGACAGTGCAGGAGATGCCGGGAAAAGGAACAACACGTGGAGGTGTAAATTTGAAAAAAGAGAATATTGGAAGTATGCGCATCATTCCGCTCGGAGGACTTGAGAAGATCGGAATGAATATTACTGCGTTCGAGTACGGGGACAGTATTATCGTGGTGGACTGCGGCCTGGCGTTCCCGGAGGATGATATGCTGGGAATCGACCTTGTGATCCCGGACATCACGTACCTGAAGGACAATATCCAGAAGGTGAAGGGGTTTGTGATCACCCACGGGCACGAGGACCATATCGGGGCGCTGTGCTATGTTTTAAGGGAAATGAACCTGCCTGTCTACGCGACGAAGCTCACGATGGGCATTATAGAGAGGAAGCTTGAGGAACACAATCTGCTGCGCACGACGAGAAGAAAGGTCGTAAAGCACGGCCAGTCTATTAATCTGGGGCAGTTTCGGATAGAGTTTATCAAGACAAACCACAGTATCCAGGACGCGGCGGCGCTCGCCATCTATTCACCGGCTGGGACCGTGGTGCATACCGGGGATTTTAAGGTCGACTACACGCCGGTATTTGGCGATGCTATTGATTTACAGCGGTTTGCGGAGATCGGGAAGAAGGGCGTACTGGCGCTGATGTCGGACAGCACGAACGCGGAGCGGCCTGGATTTACCCAGTCGGAGCGCACGGTCGGGGCGACGTTCGACCACATTTTCTCCGAGCATCAGGACTCGAGGATCATTATCGCGACGTTTGCGTCCAATGTAGACCGTGTGCAGCAGATCATCAATTCCGCCTGCAAGTACGAGCGCAAGGTCGTGGTAGAGGGCCGGAGCATGATCAACATCATCCAGGTCGCGCAGGAGCTCGGCTATCTCAATGTGCCGGAGAATACGCTGATCGAGGTGGACCAGCTTAAAAATTACCCGCCAAAGAAGACCGTGCTGATCACCACGGGGAGCCAGGGCGAGTCGATGGCGGCGCTCTCCCGCATGGCGGCGGACGTGCATAAGAAGGTGTCGATCCTGCCGGGAGATACGGTCATCTTTAGCTCCAATCCGATCCCGGGCAATGAAAAGTCTGTCTCAAAGGTGATCAATGAGCTTTCCGAGAAGGGGGCGGACGTCATTTTTTCCGACGCCCACGTGTCGGGGCATGCCTGCCAGGAGGAGCTGAAGCTCATCTATTCGCTCGTGAAGCCAAAATACGCGATCCCGATACACGGCGAGTACCGCCACCGCAAGGCGAACGCGGGGATCGCGAAGATGCTGGGGATCCCGAAGGAGAATGTCTTCATGCTGCAGTCGGGGGACGTCCTGGAGGTGAGCGCCAGGGAGGCAAAGGTCGTGGACAAAGTGCGCACGGGAGAGATCCTTGTGGACGGCCTCGGCGTCGGTGACGTGGGAAATATTGTGCTCCGCGACAGACAGCATCTGGCGGAGGACGGGATCATGATCGTTGTGCTCACATTGGAGCGCGGCAGCAACCAGCTTCTTGCGGGACCGGATATCGTGTCGCGCGGGTTTGTGTATGTGCGGGAGTCCGAGGATCTGATGGAGGAGGCAAGGAGAGCCCTTGCCGATGCAGTGGAAGACTGCCTGACGCACCAGCGCAACGCGGACTGGAGCAAGATCAAGCTGGTGATCCGCGATACGATGAATGATTTCATCTGGCGGAAGACAAAGCGCAGGCCGATGGTGCTGCCGATCATCATGGACGTGTAGTAAGATGGACATGGCAGAAAGAGTGTCGGTCTACCTACAGTCGCTGGAAAGCCCGGAAAGAGGCGTAATAGGTGAGATCGAGCGGGAGGCCCTGGCCGCGCGGATACCGGTTCTGAGGAAGGAGACACAGAGCTTTCTCAAGGTCGTCCTGCGGATGAAAAAACCGGCGCGGATTTTAGAGATCGGGACTGCCGTGGGTTTCTCGGCAATCCTCATGAGCGAATATATGCCGGAGGGCGGGCATATCACGACGATTGAGAATTATGGCAGGCGGATCCCTGTGGCGCGCAGCAATATAAAGAGAGCGGGCAAGGAGGGTCAGATCACGCTGATCGAGGGGGATGCGCTGGAGGTGATGCAAGGACTTGCGGGTCCTTACGATCTGATTTTCATAGATGCGGCGAAGGCACAGTATATCTATTATCTGCCGGAGGCGCTCAGGCTGCTTGCCCCGGAGGGCGTGCTGGTCACGGACAATGTGCTGCAGGGGGGAAATATTCTGGAGTCGCGGTTTGCCGTAGAGAGACGGGACCGCACGATCCACAGCAGGATGCGGGAATATCTCTATGAACTGAAGCACTGCGAAAAGCTTGAGAC
>CAZFSW010000018.1:0-1294 GCA_964521655.1 uncultured Dorea sp. | reverse complement strand
ATAGCTGTCCGGCGCATGGGCGGCAGAGAGCGACAGGGAATTTACAATATAGAAGGAGTACCGGAGATGGACAGACGACCGGAGCTATTGCTTCCGGCGGGCAGCCTGGAAGTGTTAAAGACAGCGGTTATATTTGGCGCGGATGCGGTATATATCGGCGGAGAGGCTTTCGGGCTGCGTGCCAAAGCGAGGAATTTCTCACCGGAGGATATGCGGGAGGGGATCGCTTTTGCGCATGCAAGGGGCGCGAGGGTTTATGTGACCGTGAATATTCTGGCGCACAATGGCGACCTGCCGGAGGTGGAAGCATATTTAACGGAGTTAAGGGAAATAAAGCCGGATGCGCTGATTATCGCTGATCCGGCGGTTTTTATGATGGCGGGGGAGATCTGCCCGCAGATCCAGCGGCACATCAGCACACAGGCGAATAACACGAATTATGGGACCTACCGGTTCTGGTGGGAGCTGGGGGCGAAGCGCGCCGTTTCCGCGAGGGAGCTCACGCTTGCGGAGATCCGGGAGATCCGGGAGAAGATTCCGAAGGAGATGGAGATTGAGAGCTTTGTCCACGGGGCGATGTGCATTTCCTACTCCGGGCGCTGTCTTCTGAGCAGTTATTTCACCGGGCGGGACGCCAATCAGGGGGAATGTACCCATCCCTGCCGGTGGAACTATGCCGTGGCCGAGGAGACAAGACCGGGCGAGTATATGCCGGTCTATGAAAACGAGCGCGGCACATATATTTTTAATTCCAAAGACCTCTGCATGGTCGGGCATATTCCAGAACTGATTGACGCGGGGATCGACAGCTTCAAGGTCGAGGGGCGCATGAAGACGGCGCTCTATGTAGCGGCGGCGGCAAGGACTTACCGGAAGGCGATCGACGATTATCTGGAAAGCCCGGAGATCTATCGGAAACATCTGCCCTGGTATCTGGATCAGATCTCAGACTGCACGCACCGGCAGTTTTCGACGGGGTTTTATTTTGGAAAGCCGGGAAGCGAAGGGCAGATTTATCAGGAAAGCACCTATGTCCGGGAATATACCTATCTGGGGATGGTTGAGGAGCAGACGGGCGGACTGTGCCGGATCACCCAGAAGAATAAATTTTCCGTAGGGGAGAGGATCGAGATCATGAAACCCGACGGCAGGAATATAAAAGCGGCGGTGCGCCGGATCACAGATGAGCGTGGAAATGAGCAGGAAAGCGCGCCCCACGCAAGGCAGGTCATCTATGTAGAGCTTGAGCCTTCGCAGGCAGAGGCTTATGATATCCTGCGAAGAGAAGAAGCGT
>CAZFSW010000017.1:0-11214 GCA_964521655.1 uncultured Dorea sp. | reverse complement strand
CAGTCTCGACCGCCGCCCGGATCACATTCGCCGCGCAAAACTGCAGATCCGCAAGGGAGATGGAAAATCCGTCTGTCTTCTTTCCGCTTTTCACCGCTTCCACGATGTCATCCACATTTTTCTGGCATCCCGGCATCTGGATGTCATTGCCGGCATAAACGCAGCCGACAGAAGAGGAAATCGGATAGATCACTTCCTGCGTACCTGTCAGGCCCGGCTGCTCCTGGGAGGTATACCAGTCCGTCATGACCATACCCTGATACCCCCATTCATCCCTCGCCACCGTCTGCAGAAGGTCGTAATGGTTCGCCGCATGGATGCCATTGATCAGGTTATAGGAAGTCATGATGGAGAGCGGCGCGGATTCCTTCACGGCAATCTCAAAGCCTTTCAGGTAAATCTCGCGCAGGGCCCTTTCACTGACATGGGAGTTGGTGAAGTACCGGTTATCTTCCTGGCTGTTCACCGCAAAATGCTTGATCGTGGTCCCTTTTCCTTTGTGTCTCTGGACGCCCTTTGTGATCGCCGCCGCAGCTTTCCCGCTGATATAAGGATCCTCGGAATAATATTCAAAATTACGCCCGCAGAGCGGGTTCCGGTGGATGTTCAGGGCGGGCGCAAGCCAGAGGTCCACGCCGAAAAGCTCCATCTCCTCCCCCACCATGTCTCCGATTTCAAAAAGCATATCCATATTCCACGACTGCGCCAATGCCCAGCCGATAGGGATTGCCGTGCAGTACTGGTAATAGGTGTCCGAATTATCCTCATTGAGATCTTTGGCAAAGGGCTGGTAGACGTCCCCCAATATCTCGCCGCCTGGCAAAAGCCTCCCGTCCTTATCCGTCTTAAAAACCGGCTGTAAGCGCAGACCGGCAGGGCCGTCCGCTAAAATCATGTTTTTAATCCCTCTGGATGTTTTCGCGATGCTGCTGGTATCTCCCGCAGCCCCCGGCACCATGTAAGAGGCGTTCCCAACGATGGAACCCCCGTCATAGCGCAGCGCGCCCACGCAGTAATCCGCCAGTTCCTCAACGGACATCTGGGCTGCCAGCTCCTCCACCGTGCAGATACCATCCTTTACATCCTGCACCGTCAGCGTTTTTTCCTGATCCGTCCGGTATTCCTGCCTTTTTTTTGTATAGACAGCCGTTTCCTGCAAAATCTGCGAAGCGTCCACTTCCAGGATCACAGGCGTGTCTGCCTGCAGGGTCTTTCTGCCGATAGCGACAGACTTTGCCGCTTCCGGCCGTATCTCCTGAAGCGGATGCGTGTCCGCGAACACATTCTTCAGATGTTCCGTCTCCACCCTTCCGCTCAGCCGTATAACTGCCGCCGTTTCCGTATTGCGCGAGCTGTTCCCCACGCGGATCACATAATCTCCCGCCTCCAATACCCAGACTGCGCCCTGCTGCTGATAGGACGCCATATCCTTTAAGGCAAAGGAAATGGAAAGCGTTTCCGTCTCCCCCGGGGCAAGCAGCCTGGTTTTGGTGAAAGCCGCCAGCTCCTGGGACGGCTTATCCAAATCGCCCGCTGGTGCGGAATAATAAACCTGCACTACCTCTTTTCCGGCATAGCGTCCGCCTACGTTCGTCACATCCGCCGTCACCGTCACATTCTCCTCTTCCACCGCAGCGCCCTTCGCCTCTATCCGGAAATCCGTATAGGACTTCCCATAGCCGAAGCAGTATAAGGGCTCCACGCCAAAGGTATCAAAATACCGGTAGCCCACATAGATCCCCTCGGTATAATACTCGTCGTCCACATTGCCGTCATTGTGGCTGAACGCTTCGGAAGAGGGATAGTCCCCGTATGCTTTCGCCCAGGTGTCCGTAAGCTTCCCGGAAGGGTTGACCTCCCCGGTCAAAACATCCGCCAAAACATTTCCCGTGATATTTCCAAGCTGCGCAAGAAGAAGCACGGCGCCGATCCCCGGGATCTTCTTTACCTCGGATAAGTCCATCACGCCGCCGATATTCAGCACCAATATGACTTTTTTGTAATGCCTCCCAAGCTGCGCAAGCTGTTCCTTTTCCTGCGGGAACAGCCGGTAATCGCCCTCCTTGTCCCATCTGTCCGCCCCCTCGCCGGAATTTCTGGCAAGGACATATACGGCCGTATCTGCTCCTCCCTCCTTGAAGTCAGCATCTGAAATATCCACCGGCGGTATAGGCGAAAATGGGTGGGCGAAGCTCAGCATAAGCTCGGAGACACCCTTTTTCGCTGACTCCCGTGCAAGCCAGCTCAAATACTCCTGCTTTGCCTTTTTATAGGCCGCATCATAACGGTCCATCCAGCCCTTTGTCGTAATGGTATAGCCCGCCTCTTTAAGCCCCTGCTCAATCGTCACGCTGCTGCGCGTGTTCACATCTCCGGAGCCCGTGCCGCCCTTTACCGTGAATCTCGCGCCGTTTCCAAACAGAGCCAGCTTCCCGCCCTTTGCAAGCGGAAGCGTCCCGTCATTTTCCAGCAGCACCACGCACTCCCCCGCAAGCTTCCTCGCTAACGCCATGTGCTTCTTTTCCCGCTCCGTTATGCCAGGATCCTTTGTCGCGTAAATCTGCCCCATATTCCACCTTTCCTTTCCGGTAATCTGATTTCCGGAGCGTTTTACCCTCCCATAACTGCCTCAATCTCCTCTGCCGTCCTCGGAATATCCTTTGAGAGATTCTCACAGCCCTCCTGCGTCACCAGACAATTATCCTCAACGCGGAATCCGATGCCCCACTCTTCATGGTAAATTCCCACGTCGATACAAAACACCATCCCCGGAGCGATCACCTCCGGCGTCCTCACATCATCATGCACATTATATCCGATGTGATGCGCCCCGCCATGCCACAGGTAAGTGCCGGCGTCCTCTCTTTCCTTCAGGACTTTCGCTTCCTTAAGCAGCCCGGCAAGATAACTGCGGATTGTCTCATCTACCGCGCGCATCTTCATTCCCGGCTTCACAACCGAAAACAGATAATCCGAGGTCCTGACCGCGCAGTCATAAAGCAGCCTCTGCCTCTCGCTGTAGCGCCCGTTGCAGGGCCAGCCCCGTGAAACATCCGTAATCAGGTTATCATACTGGGTCCCCACGTCATTCAGCACCATATCCCCATCCTGCGCCTGTCCGGTATATTCATAATAATGAATACAGAAAATATTCCTCCCCGCCGCAATGATCGGCGGAAACCCGCAACAATCCGGCCCAAACTGTCCCAGCGCATGGTCGAATTCCGCCTTGTACTGATACTCATACATCCCCGGCTTCGACGCCCGCATCATGGCGGCAATGCCCGCCCCCGTAATCTTCTCCGATTCCTGCAGGGCCGCGATCTCGCAGGGCTGCTTGATCAGCCGCAATCCGCGCAGCAGCGCGCCCCCATTCCCAATCTGAAGATACGGGTACTGCTCTCTCACCTCATGCAAAAACCGATGCGAGGTCACAGGCGCATCCGATGGGCGCATTCCCGGCAGATCCAAGTAAAGCCACCCATAATTTCCCGTCTCCACAAGCTTCCGGAAATCCCCGGAAAACTCCTTCTCATACCGGATATCCGCCGTTCCCGATCTCTCCGCCGCTTCTTCTGCTTTCACCCGCGCCCCCGTCCAGCGCTCCGCCAGTAGATCCGGCTCCTGCACGTAGATCCTCTCACTGGATGCCCCGTCTCCATCCTTCGCGATCACCAAAACCGCCCGCCTGCACTCAAGCCCGGTCAGATACACAAAATTCCTGTCCGCAAAAAAAGGAAAATCCTCATCATGCGTCCTTCGGATTTCCTCCCCGGAAAAAAACACTGCCACCGAGCCCTCCGGCAGCATCCCGCACAGCCTTTTCCTGTTCCCCTGATGAAATTTCGCTTCCATACAACGCCCCTCTTCTCATCTCTTCTCTTTCCATCTCTTTTCTTTCCGGCGTTTCACTCCTCCACCAGATGGCAGGCAACCAGATGCCCCGGCCTGATCTCACGTAACGGCGGCATTTCGGCAAAGCACTTCTCGGTCGCATACTGGCATCTCCCGGCGAACCTGCAGCACGGCTTCGGGTTGATCGGGCTTGGGATCTCCCCCTGAATTGGAATCCTCACATTACTTTTCGCCCGCTTCGGGTCAGCCTCCGGGATCGCCGACAGAAGCGCTTTTGTATACGGATGCAGCGTATTGCCAAACAATTCCTCCGTATCCGCAGACTCCACCATCGTCCCCAGGTACATGACGATCACGCGGTCAGAGATATACTTTACGACGCTTAAGTCATGCGCAATAAACAGATAGGTAAGCCCAAGTGTTTCCTGCAGCTCCTTCAGCATATTGATAACCTGAGCCTGGATCGAGACGTCCAGCGCAGAAATCGGCTCGTCGCAGATAATAAATTCCGGGTCAACAGACAGCGCCCTCGCGATCCCGATCCGCTGCCTCTGTCCGCCGGAAAATTCATGCGGAAACCGGGACATATGATCCTTGTTAAGCCCCACGGTCTGTAAGAGCTGTTCCGTCTTCTCGTCCGCCTTCGCCTGTGACACGCCCTGCACTTTAAGGCCCTCCCCAACAATCTCTTTTACCGTCATGCGGGGATTCAACGATGCGTAGGGGTTCTGGAAAATCATCTGCACCTTCCGGCAGAACTCCTTCTGCTCCTGCCTGGAAAGCTTCGTAATGTCCTGCCCGTCATAGATCACCTCGCCGCTGGTCGGCTCATATAGCCGTATCATACAGCGCCCGGTGGTCGATTTCCCGCAGCCCGACTCTCCGACAAGGCTCACCGTCTCACCCTTGTAAATGTCAAATGTCATGCCATCCACGGCTTTCAGCACCGCGTTTCGGCTGATGTGGAAATATTTACACAAATTTTTTACTTGAATCAGGGGTTTTTTCTCATTTTCAGCCATTCTTTACCTCCCCCTTTCCCTCGTCCTCACACTCCCTTTTCAGATCGCTGTCCGGCGCATACTCATGGTGCAGCCAGCATACCGCCTTGTGCTCCGCTGTGAACTGGTACTCCTGGGGCGGATTTTCCCGGCAGACCTCCATGGCGTATTCGCATCTCGGCGCAAACGGGCATCCCACTGGCGGAGAGAACAGATCCGGCGGTGTTCCCTCAATAGGCCTAAGCTTTTCGCCCTTTTTTGTGTCCAGCTTGGCAATGGAATTCATCAGGCCCTTGGTGTACGGATGGGCCGTGCGGTAGAAAATGTCATCCACCGTGCCCCTCTCGGCGATCTTGCCGCCATACATCACAATGACGCGGTCACAGAGCCTTGCGATGACCCCCAGGTCATGGGTGATCATGATGATCGAAGTGCCGAGCTTCTCACGAAGCTCAAGGAGCAGATCCAGGATCTGCGCCTCAATCGTGACGTCCAGCGAGGTCGTCGGCTCGTCGCAGATGATCACGCTGGGACGGCTCACAAGCGCGATGGCGATCATGATACGCTGCTTCATCCCGCCGGAAAGCTCATGCGGATACTGGCGGTAGCGCTTCTTCGCATCCGATATCCCAACCAGCCCCATGATCTCCAGCGAGCGTTTCTTCACCTCTTCCCTTGAGACGCCCTTTCTGCCGACGAAGACCTCCTCGATCTGTGCGCCCACACGCATCGTCGGATTCAGCGAAGTCATGGGATCCTGGAATACGAAGCCGATCTCCCCGCCTCTGATTTTGCGGATCTCCCGGTTCGTCATTTTTAAAACATCTTTTCCGTCATACAGGATTTCCCCGCCGCCGAAAAATCCCGGCGGTTCCGGGTTCAATCTGAGAATGCACTGGGCGGTCACACTTTTCCCACAGCCGGATTCCCCTACGATCCCTAAGATTTCCCCCTTCCTCACGTCAAAGCTTACATCCCTTACCGCCTGCACCACTCCGCCGTAAGTCTTAAAGGAGTATACTACATGTTTTAATTCCAGTATTTTCTCTTTCTCATTCATCTGCCGCCCCTCCTATTCTGTCCCGCGAAGCTTCGGGTCAACTGCGTCGCGCAGCCCGTCCCCCAAAAGATTCAGCGCAAGCATTGTTGTACAGATGAAGATTGCGGGAATGAGGATTTCATGGGGATACACTCTGAGATACTGGATCCCCTCTTTTGCCAGGATGCCCCAGCTACACTTCGGCGGGGCGATGCCAAGCCCGATATAGCTTAGGAACGCCTCCTGGAAGATCGCCCCCGGGATCGCCATACAAAGGTTCGTCACCATCATCCCTATGATATTTGGTATGATATGCCGCAGGATGATCTTGATATCCGGCACTCCCAGCACCTTTGCCGCCATGACGAAATCCTGCTCCTTTAAGCGGTACACCTCGCCCCGGACAAACCGGCAGGTGCCGATCCAGCCCACGATACACAGCGCCACTACCAGCGGGATGACGCCCTTTCCCAGGACCATCATGACCAGGATGGTAATGATGAGGCTCGGGATCCCATATAACAGATCTACGATACGCATGACGATCATGTCAGCCTTACCGCCGTAATATCCGCACAGGCCGCCGATCAGCGCCCCGACACACATATTTACAAAGGCGGAAATCAGGCCGATAGAAAGTGATACTCTCGCACCCATCCATACCCTGACCCACTGGTCCCTCCCCGTAGCGTCACATCCCAGCCAGTGCTCCGACGACGGAAGCGCGTGCATCATAGAAGCGTCCATCGTCGAATAATCGTATTTACTTAACATCGGCGCTACAACTGCCAGAATCGCGTAAAGCACGATAATACAAAGGCCCAGGAAAGCAGTCTTGTTTTTCCGGAGCCGCCGCCACGCATCCTGCCAGAAGGACAGCGACGGCCTGCTGATGCTCTCCATCTTTTCCGCATCTTTTCCGATTTTCCTGAATAATTCCCGATTCAATTCTGCCACGTTCTCTCACCTACTTCCTTCCGATGCGTACCCGCGGGTCTGCCACGCCGTATAAAATATCAACAATCAGGTTGCAAGTCACAAGGAAGAAGCCATAGAACACCGTCATGCCAAGCACCATGGCATAGTCATTGTTCGTCACGCTGTCTACATAATAGCTTCCCATTCCGGGAATCACGAAGATCATCTCAATTACAAAGGTTCCTGTAAGGACGGACGCGACCGTAGGCCCAAGTACTGTCATGACCGGCATGATGGCATTCCGGATCTGGTGCTTCAGCGTAATCCGTAACTCAGACAAGCCCTTTGACCTTGCTGTTTTTATGTAATCCTGCGACGTCACCTCCAGCATACTCGAACGCATGATCCTGGATACCGACGTCAGCGTATAGGTCGCCAGCGCAATGGAAGGCAGGATCGTATACCGAAAGCCCAGATACTTCGCGACCGGCAAAAGCCCCCATTTAATCCCAAAGAAATATTGCAGGAACGCGCCCATAATAAAATCCGGGATGCTAGTCCCGATAATCGCAATGATGACGCAGAAGAAGTCCAGCGGCTTCCCTCTGTTCTTCGCCGCAATAATTCCAAGCACTATTCCGAACGAAATAGCAAAAACTAACGCCCGTATGCCCAGGTCCGCCGAAAACGGGAATGTTTCCCCAATCATGGTGTTGACCGTTTTATTGGTGTATTTCATGGAATACCCAAAATCGCCGTGGAGAAGATTTTTCATATATGTGAAATATTGTTCATACAGGGGCTTGTCAAACCCATAGTATGCTTCCAGATTCTCACGCACTGTTTCTGTCAGTTTCGGGCTTGTAAACGGGTCGCCCGGCATCAGGCGGACCAGAAAGAACACGACCGTCACCAGTACGAACAATGTCAGGATCGCCGCCACGACACGCTTTACAACGTATTTTAACATAAACAGCCCTCCTATCCCCTTTTTAATTAACACCAAAAGCCCATGGAGGCGATCCACGGGCTTTCCTTTGTCTACTCTTCGATATCTACATATATCCAGTCAATATTGATGGAGCAGTAGTAGAAAACCAACCCGGTCACTTTTTCATTCAACATATAATGAACCTCTCTCTGTTGAAGCGGAACAAAAGCGCCGTCATCCAAAATGATCTGCTCCGCCTGGCTTAAGGTGTCCATACGGGTCTGCGCATCCGTCTCCGTGCGCGTGGACGCCATCAGGCTGTCAAACTCATCGTTTTTATAATTGCTGTAATTATAATCATTATTGCTGATAAAAAGCTCCAAATAGCTGTATGGGTCGTCATAATCCGAACCCCATCCGCCAAAGCCGATCTGGAAATCATGGTTCGGGAGGACTTCGCCGTAGATCTCAGAATACGTCACCTGCCGGATGTCAACATTGATGCCCAGGTTCTGTTTCCACTGATCCTGCACGACCTCTGCGATTTTCTTTGAGGTCTCCACGTCCGTCGTCGTAATCTCAATCGTAATATCAGACGGGCTGGAAATGCCAAGCTCTTCCATCGCCGCATCCAGATATTCTTTCGCCTTCGCCTGGTCCCCCTCTAACGGATAGGAATCCACAGGATATTCCTCGCCGTATGTCTTGGAGATACCGGACAGGCCAGTAAATACAAGGCCGTTGCTCGGCTCATATACGCCGTTATTCGCAAGCTGGTTGTAAGAAACCCGATCCAGCGCGTAATTGAGGGCCAGACGGAAATTCTTGTTGCTTACGTATTCGGCCTCATGGTTGATATACATATAATCCACATTCCCGTTCAGGAATGTGTGGTCCTCTCCCTCATACTTCTCAATCTGCGCGGTCGGAACCAGAGAATAATCCAGCTCCCCGTCGTCATACATCGCGATGGAGGAATCCGCCTGCTCAACAATATCCAGAATACACTTGTCAAGCTTGATATTGTCCGCATCCCAGTAATTTTCATTCTTTGCAAATGTGTATTCTGTCTTTGTGGAGCTTTCCAGCACAAACGGGCCGGAATATACGTTTTTCTCCGCGTCGGCGGCATACTCCGCGCCATATTTCTCTACAATGTCCTTACGCGCGGGCGCGTAAGTTGCCTGCGAACCGATCAGGCTTAAGAAATAGGATGTCGGATTGACAAGCTCGCATACAAATGTGGAGTCATCCTCGGCCCTGACGCCCAGCTCCTCTACCGCAAGCTCACCATTCTCAACCTCTTTGCCATTCTTCAGATATTCGCCGATAAATGCATAGGGAGCCGCCACCTCCGGATCCATCATCCTCTGCCAGCCATATACGAAGTCATCCGCCGTGATCGGCTCGCCGTCGCTCCATTTGGCGTCCTCCCTGATGTGGAAGGTGTAGGTAAGCCCGTCCTCCGATACCTCCCATTCGTCCGCGATGCCCGGCGTCACCTCTCCGCCCGTGTTGCGCACCAGCGACTCCGTAATCGCATGCTGCACCTCATTGTCTCCGATACCGTTACATTTTGTCGGATCCAGTGACGTCGGCTCTGTCGTGGCCGAATAGCGGAATACCTTTCCGTCTTCCTCAGAACTACTGCTGCTTCCCCCACCTCCGGGTGTGGAGCAGCCCACAGCCATCGCGGCTGCTGTCACGGCTGCAAGGACAGCCGCAAATACACGCTTCTTCATAAACGTCCCTCCTTCTTGGGAAAAAATCATCACATCGTTATTATTGTAACATTTTATCCCCGCCTTGACAATGATTTTTTGTATGGAACGTTGAAGACCTTGAACGCTTTGAACTAATCTGCATCTGGTGCAGTTGCCTTATCAAAAATATCCAGGGCTTTCTGGTTCGGCTCTTCTGTAAACTTTGCTACCAGGAATGCCACAAGGATACTGGCGATGAAGCCCGGCACGATCTCGTATACTCCGGTGGAGGCGGTAAGCCCTGTCAGAAGCCAGCCAAGATCGACCACGAATCCGGTGATAACGCCCGCAACTGCGCCCTTGTAATTAAATCTTCTCCAGAAAAGCGACAGCAGGATCGTCGGGCCAAAGGACGCGCCGAATGCGCCCCATGCATTTTCCACCATATCCATGATCGCCTGGGCGCCTGAGCCCTTAGAGCTTGCGATCAGGAACGCGATAATGGATAAGACTAATACCAGGATACGCCCAACCATCAGGGTTTCCTTCTCACTGGCCCCTTTGCGGAAAAACGGCTTGTAAAGGTCAGCTGTAAAGGAGCTGGAGGCTACGAGCAGCTGGGAATCCGCAGTTGAGATAGAGGCGGATATGATCGCCGCCAGCAAAAGCCCGCATATCGCCGGCGGGAAGAACCTCCGGGACATGGCAATGAATACCAGCTTCTGATTTCCTGCGGTAATCAGTTCCTCGCCCATGATCATCCTGCCAAAATAAGCAACCAGAACCGCAGATAAAAGTGAAACGGTTACCCATACAATTGCTACAACAGAAGACTTTTTAATCATAGAAGGCTTTTCAATGGACATGAACCTTACCAGGATATGGGGCATGCCGAAGTAGCCCAGCCCCCATCCAAGCCCTGTAACGATCTCCTGCCAGCTTGCGTTAAACAGACCGCCGCCGAAAGAGCACTGGGTCACCGCGCCGGTCGCGGCATCTGTATATTCATAGACCGTCTCAAGAGCCGTCGGGTCAAGCAGCGAACGATATCCGAAGAATACCACCAACGGCACCAGCATCAGGGCAATCATCATCAGCATGCCCTGGAAGAAGTCAGTCCAGCATACGGCTGCAAAGCCGCCAAAAAATGTATATGCAATGATAATGATCAGAAAAACAATCATTGCAGTTTTTGAGGAGATATTAGGAAACAGCGTCTCAAATACTGAAGTCCCGGCTACCAGCGCAGATGCTACATAAATGGTATATGCAAATAAGAAGATCAGCGCACATACAAGCTGCAAGATCCTGGAATCGACCGCAAACCGGTTTGTCAGATACTGCGGAAGCGTGATGGAGTCATCCGCAGCCTTGGAAAAGGTGCGGAGTCTTTTCGCACACAGGATCCAGTTGGCGGCAGTGCCAAGCCCGAGGCCGATGCCGATCCACATCTGCCCAAAGCCAAATGCAAGGATGGAACCCGGCAGGCCCATCAGAAGCCACGCCGACATATCGGAGGCCTGGGCAGATAAAGCAGTTACCCAGGGGCCCATGGACCGGCCTCCAAGGAAGAAATCCTCAGAGTCCTTGTTGGAACCATTGAAATAAAAGACCAGCGCCACCCCAAGCAGGATAGCAAAATACACAACAAAGGTAATGATTTCCCAATTCATAGATACACCCTCTTTTCCATAGATAAATTTTGTTGATCCAGGCTGTATGTAATGCTTCAAGCCCGTTCGCCGTTATTTATTATACTCCCGGAGA
>CAZFSW010000016.1:8736-11323 GCA_964521655.1 uncultured Dorea sp. | reverse complement strand
CCTGACTGTTCAAGCGTTACGAAGCCGCCCTGTGCGTCTCTTGCGTAAATGTCATTTCTGTGGTAGTGGAGCGGCAGGCCGGGCGTGCCGGTATATGCGAGGAAGGTCTGCATAACGAGGTCCGGCTTTAGGTTCTGCCTGCTCCCGGCGGCGAGGAACAGGCGGATGCTGCCCTCATCCGCTCCCATATGGTAAATCATGGGTTTGATGTCTGTTTCCTGCTCGCTTTTTTTCGTTTTCTTCCACACGACGATCTGTTCCTGCGAGAGGAACTCCGGGATGTTCTTAGCCCATCCATCTGGCAGGGGCAGGCGTTCCTCGGAGGATCGGGCGGACTTCAGGAGGAATACCTGGTATTTTGCGGCGGCGGTGATGGTCATGCCGCTCATTTTCTTATCGTCCGGGATGGGTGTGAAGCTTACGATGTCGATTCCCTCCACGGTTACAGCGTTCAGCCTCCGCACGGCTTCCTCAGGGCCGATCTCCTCCGCAAGCCCGATGTCCAGGTATTCGCCGTCGCTTGTGACGCCGACTCCAAGCGGCTGGGCGAAGGACATTACCATATGGGGGCTGTAGCCGCCGGTAAAGGCGACCGGGATCCCGGCCCGCCGCATCGCTTTCTGGAAGAAACGCATCACGTCCAGATGCCCGATGAACTTCATCGCCCCGTATTTGCGGAATTTAATTCTTGCCTTCAACGCACACGCCCCCTTTCCAGAGAGCCGCGCCGCAGCCGGAACACTGCTTCCTGCAATTGGGCGTCGTCTCGCCCGCCATCGCCCGCTCCCATTCTTTTTTCAGGAAATCCTTACTCACGCCGATGTCGATAAAATCCCACGGCAGCGTTTCCTCAAACGGACGCCTGCGCAGATTGTAGAACGCTATATCGGTTCCCGTCCGCTGGAATGCCTCCTGCCATTTCCCATAGTCGAAGCAGTCGCTCCATGAATCATACAGGCAGCCCAGACGGTACGCCTCCAGGAGGACCTTCCCGGTACGGCGGTCGCCTCTTGCAAATACGCCCTCCAGCACCGTCACCTCCGCGTCGTGCCAGTTGTATTTCAGGCTCTTGCGGTTTCGCTGCTCCTGGAATGCGTGTTTGACCACAGCGGCGCGGGCGATATATTCCTCATTCGTAAGCATCGGCGCCCACTGGAACGGTGTGAACGGCTTGGGGATGAAAAAGGATGTGCTGGATGTGATCTGACATTTCCCGTTGCGCTCCTCCTTCGGGATCTCGTAATACCGCCTTGCCACCTTGTCCGCGAGCCCGGCGATGGCCCTCATATCTTCCTCTGTCTCAGTGGGGAGTCCCAGCATGAAGTAGAGCTTCACCTTGTTCCAGCCTCCCGCAAAGGCCTGCGCCGCGCCGTCCAGGATTTCTTCTTCAGTAAGCCCTTTATTGATGACGTCGCGCATACGCTGCGAGCCCGCCTCCGGCGCGAAGGTAAGGCTGCTCTTGCGTATGTCCTGTACCCGCTCCATCACGTCGAGCGAAAACGCGTCGATCCGAAGCGAGGGAAGCGAGATATTGATCCCCTTCCCCTTAAACTCTTCTATAAGGAATGTGACCAGCTCCTTTAAGCTCCGGTAATCGCTGGAGCTTAGGGAACTTAAGGAAATCTCTTCGTGTCCCGTGTTTTTCAGGATCTGGCGGGCGTAGCGTTTCAGCATTTCCACGTCCCGCTCCCTTGTCGGGCGGTATATCATGCCCGCCTGGCAGAAACGGCAGCCCCGGATGCATCCCCTCTGTATCTCCAGCACGGCGCGGTCCTGCGTCACCTTGATAAACGGGACGATAGGAGCCTCCGGGTAGCAGATATTGGTCACGTCCATAGCTACCTGCTTTCTGACGCGCTCCCTCGCGTGCGGGTTATTGGGGAGGAACGCGGCGATGGTCCCGTCGTCATGATAGGTCACGTCATAAAATGACGGCACATAGATGCCCTCGATTTCCGCCGCTTTTTCCAAATAGTCCTGTCTGGAACCATTATTTTTCCTATTCTCCTTATAGGCGTCGAGAAGCGCGTCGTAGACCGTCTCACCCTCCCCGATGTAGAACAGGTCGAAAAATTCAGCCAGCGGCTCCGGGTTATAGGCGCACGGCCCGCCGCCGATGACGATCGGGTCTTTCTCACCGCGCTCTGCCGCATGGAGCGGGATCCCGCTCAAATCTAACACCTGCAGGACATTTGTGTAGCACATCTCATACTGGAGCGTGATGCCAAGAAAATCAAATTCCTTCACTGGATCCTGCGACTCCAGCGCAAAAAGCGGGATGTGTTCCTTACGCATCACCGCGTCCAGGTCTGTCCACGGGGAATAGACGCGCTCACACCACACGTCGCTCCTGCGGTTGAACATATCATATAAAATCTGGATGCCGAGGTGGGACATGCCAATTTCATACACGTCCGGAAAGCACATGGCAAAGCGGATGTCCACCTCGTCCTTCTTTTTCATGACCGAGTTCACCTCGCCCCCGATATAGCGGGCGGGCTTCTCGACCCTTAGCAAAATATCGTCAGTCAGCGCAAGCGTCCTCATAATCCTCTCTCTTCATTCTCAATCCTGAAACGGAAATTGC
>CAZFSW010000016.1:1924-8636 GCA_964521655.1 uncultured Dorea sp. | reverse complement strand
CCCTTATCCTCCAGGCTCTTTAAAATCCTGTTCTTATGCTCTGTCCCGAATGCCTCCATCGTGATCCGAAGCTCCACCGCCGCGTTCCGGTTCGTGCTCACAAACTGGTTGTGCTCCAGCTTGATGACGTTGCCCTGCGCATCCGCGATGGTCGCCGCCACGCGCACGAGCTCGCCCGGCTTGTCCGGGAGCAGGACAGACACAGAGAAGATGCGGTCGCGCTGGATCAGCCCGTGCTGCACGATGGAGGACATGGTGATCACGTCCATATTGCCGCCGCTTAGGATCACGACTGCTTTCTTTCCCTTCATGTCAAGCTGCTTTAACGCCGCCACGGTGAGGAGCCCGGAATTTTCCACCACCATCTTGTGGTTCTCTACCATGTCGAGGAACGCGCCGATCAGCTCGTCGTCCTCGACGGTGATCATCCGGTCGATGTTCTCGCTGGCGTATGGGAATATCTTTTCCCCCACGCATTTCACCGCCGTGCCGTCCGCGATCGTATCAGCGCTGTCCAGCATGACCGGCTCTCCGCTCGCAAGAGCGGCGGTCATGCTTGCCGCAGAGGCCGGCTCTGCGCCGATGACCTGTATCTTGGGGTTCAGCATCTTGGCGAGGGTCGCCACGCCTGTGATCAGCCCGCCGCCGCCCACCGGCACAAGGATGTAATCTACTGTGGGGAGCTCCTGCACGATCTCCATCGCGATCGAGCCCTGCCCCACTGCGATGTCCGGATCGTCAAAGGCATGGATGAACGCACTCCCCCTCTCCGTCGCGAGCTCCACTGCGTAATCGTAGGAATCATCATATACGTCTCCGTGCAGGATGACCTCTGCGCCATAGCCCTTCGTGCGGTCTACCTTGATCAGTGGCGTGACCGTCGGCATGACGATCGTTGCCTTGCAGCCGAACTTCTGCGCCGCGAACGCCACGCCCTGCGCGTGGTTGCCCGCCGACGCCGCCACGAGCCCCTTCGAGCGTTCCTCCTCTCCAAGCAGGCTGATCTTATAATAAGCGCCCCGCACCTTATATGCGCCTGTGTTCTGCATATTCTCAGGCTTCAGATAGACTTTCCCCTCTGTCTGCCTGCTTAAGTATTCACTGTAGATGAGTTTCGTCGGCAGCGTCACTTTCTTTACAAGCTCGCTTGCCTCCTCAAATTGCTCTAATGTCAGCATTGTTCTTCCTCCTCGTTCTGTCTAAATCATGATGATGTTGGTTCAAAGCATGATATCAGATTGTTCCGCGCTTCGCGCTTTCACAATCTGTCTCTTATTCGGTATCATTAAATAATGCCCTTACAAAGGTGTCCGCGTCAAATTTCTGTAGATCGTCAAGCGTCTCGCCCACGCCGATATATTTTACCGGGATGCCAAGCTCCGCCTGGATCGCCACAGCGATGCCGCCCTTTGCCGTCCCGTCCATCTTGGTCAGGATGATTCCCGTGACGTCCGCCGCCGCGCCAAATTCCCGCGCCTGCTGGAGCGCGTTCTGCCCGGTAGAGGCGTCCAGGACTACCAGCGTCTCCCGGAAAGCCTCCGGGTACTCCCGGTCTATGACGCGGTTGATCTTCTTTAATTCCTCCATCAGGTTTTTCTTATTGTGGAGCCGCCCCGCCGTATCGCAGAGCAGCACGTCCGCGTGCCGCGCCTTTGCCGCCGCCACCGCGTCGTACACGACCGCCGCCGGGTCCGCGCCGTCCTGCCCGCCGATCAGCTCCGCGTGCGCCCGGATGGCCCACTCCTTAAGCTGCTCCCCCGCCGCCGCGCGGAATGTGTCTGCCGCCGCTATGACGACCTTCTTTCCCTGATCCCGCAGCTTTTCCGCGAGCTTGCCGATGCTCGTCGTCTTTCCGACGCCATTTACCCCTATGACCATCACGACCGAGGTTTTCTCCTCAAACTCATAGGCGGTCTCCCCGACGTCCATCTGCTCCCGGATGCTGTCGATCAAGAGCCTCCGGCATTCTGCCGGCTCCCGGATGTGCTGTTCGCGCACCTTCCTTTTCAGATTTTCCAGGATGTCGTCTGTCGCCTGTATGCCTAGATCGCCCATGATCAGCACTTCTTCCAGTTCCTCATAAAAGTCCTCGTCTATGCTGGAAAATCCGCTGAAAATGTGATCCATCCCCGATACGATGTTGTCCCTCGTCTTACTGAGGCCCGATACCAGCCTCCGGAAAAACCCTCTGTTTTCTTCCGCCATGCTTTCTTCCTCCTTGCTCTGGCTATTGATCCAGCTCATGCTCCAGCAGGCTTACGGAAACAGGCGTGGATACGCCTTTTTCCTGCATCGTGATGCCATACAGCCTGTCTGCTGCCGTCATCGTCCCCCTCCTGTGGGTGATAACGATAAACTGCGTATTCTTCGTGAGCTTGTGCAGGTACTGCGCGAACCGCACGACATTGTTATCGTCAAGCGCCGCCTCGATCTCGTCGAGCAGGCAGAACGGCGACGGCTTCAGGTTCTGGATGGCAAATAAGAGCGCGATCGCCGTCAGCGCTTTCTCCCCGCCTGAGAGCTGCATCATGTTCTGCAGCTTCTTGCCGGGGGGCTGCGCGATGATGCGAACGCCTGCCTCTAAGATATCCTCGTCCTCCATCAGCTCAAGCGTGCCCTTCCCTCCGCCGAACAGCTCCTTAAATACCGTGTCAAACTCTTTGGAAATGCGCCCGAACTGCTCCGCGAACTGCCTGCGCATCGCCTCGTCAAGCTCCTCGATGATCTTCTCCAGCGCAGCCTTCGCCTCTGTGAGGTCGTCATGCTGGCCCTTTAGGAAATCATACCGCCCGGACAGGTTCTTGAAGTCCTCGATGGCGTTGACATTGACATCCCCCAGCGCCTTGATCTCCCCTTTTAATTCCTGGATGCGCTTCTTCATCTTCGCAAGGTCGGTCAGGCTCTCATTCCTTACTTCCAGCGCGCGGCTGTAGGTGATCTCGTACTCCTCCCACATATAGTTCATCTGCTTTTCCGAGGCTTCCTCATAGCCCGTCCGCTGGCTTTCCAGACGGAACACCTCTCTGTCCAGCTCAGACATATGCTTAGAGAGGTCTTCCCGTTTCTGCAGGAAATCCTTATGCTTCTGGTTTAAGTCCTCCCGCTCCTTTTTGAGCCTCCCGATCTCTTCCTGTATCTCCGAGAACAGATCCCCGGAGCTTTCAATCGTCTCCCGAAGCCCGGCGATCTCCTCTTCCTTTTCTTCTATCTCCTTAGAAGTCCCGCCCCTGCTTTTTTCCAGCTCGCTTAGCTCCTCGTGGAATTTGGCGACCTCTTCGCGGATGCGCTGCACGTTCTCCGTGGCAAACTCATATTTCTGCTGCAGCCCCGCGCATATAAGGTGGACCTCCTCTGCGGCGCGGTGCTTCTCGCCCTCCGCCTCCCGCCCGGCGTCCAGCCTCGCCTGCGCCCCGGCAACCTGCGCATTTAACTCCGCCTCGAGTCTCTCGGAGGTGTCGAGCTCCACGCTGATGGATTCCTGGTTGTCGGAAATGTCTGTGATCTGCTGTTCCAGCCTTTCCGCCTCCTGCCGGATGTCCTCCGCCATATTCTTTGCGGCTTTCACCTTCGACTGGGACTGGTCCAGATTCATCTTTGCCGTGTTCTGCACGACGTAGTCTTTCTGCAGCTTCTCCTTGATCGCCTCGATCTGCTCATAATATCCGGCGCGTTCCCTGCGAAGCCCGTCGGACTGCGCCTCCAATTCGTCCATCTCGCGCTTTAGCTGCCGCACCGTCTTTTCAAATTCCTCTATCTCCCTGCGCCTGCTTAAAAGATTGCTGGTATTTTTAAACGCCCCGCCGGTCATGGAGCCGCCCGGCTGGATCAGCTCCCCCTCCAGCGTCACGATGCGCAGGGACTGCTTGTATTTCCTGGCGATGGCGATGCCGTTGTCGATGTTGTCCACAACCAGGGTGCGCCCGAGAAGATAACCCGCAAGTTCGCGGTATTTCTCCTCCACATGGATGAGCCTGTCCGCCTTGCCGATGACTCCCGGCTCCTTTAGCGCCTCCGGCCTGCCCAGATTCCCAAAGGCGCGGATGGTCGTGAGCGGGAGAAAGGTAGCGCGCCCGAATTGATTCTTTTTCAGGAACGCGATCATGCGCTTTGCCGTCTCCTCATCCGCAGTCACGATATTCTGGATATTGCCGCCGAGCGCGGTCTCTATGGCGATCTCATACTTTTTCTCCGTCTTTATGATGTCCGCGACCACGCCCAAAAGCCCCTTCTCCCGCTCCCGGTTGTCCATGACCCTGCGGATACTGTTCCCGTAGCCGTCGTAGCGCTCGGTGATATTTTTCAGAGATTCCAGCCTCGACTGCTCCCTGTGGTACGCGGTCTGCCCGATGCGGAACTGCTCAGTCTGTTTGGCAAGCGTCTTCTGCAGTTCTTCGATCTTCCTCTCGTATCCGGCGCTCTCCTCCGTAAGCTCGATGATCCGCCCGGAAACCTTCTTTAATTCCCTGTGGTATCCCTCCATCAGCGAGGTCTGGAGCTTTGCCTCCTCCTCCGCCTCGGTGATCCTCTGCGCAAGCTGTGCTTTCCGGTCCTGGATCTGCTCGAGCATGGTGTCATATTTTTGGATTTTCGCCCTTGTGGAAGCGCGGTTTCCGAGAAGCTCCATGATATCATTCTTCCCCGTTTCAATCTCCGCACTGAGCGCGGCGATGCGCGTCTGTACCTCGATCAGCTCTTCCTTTGCCCTGGCGTCCTCTGCTTCCCTGGCCTTTAGTTCCTCCTGTATCTGCCGCTGTTCAGCCTCCAGCCCGGTAAGCTGCTCCTCCCGCTCATAGACCTCCGTCTCGATGCTCCTTGCCCGCTGGTCAAAATGCTCGTCGTTCATATGCGCGCTGTGGATCTGCTCCTTGAGGAGGGCAATCCGGTTTTCTAACTGCTGTTTCAGGATGGTCGTCTCGTTTAACTGGTTTTTCGCGTGCTCGATGGAATCATCGATGCCGTCCACCTGATCCTCCACCGATTCATATTCCTGCTTCATGCCAGCGTACTCGGTGTTTGCCGTCTGAAGCTCCTCTTTCGCAAGCTTAAGCTTTTCATCGATCTGTTCCATCTGTTCCTTTAGGCGGGCGGTCTCTAAAAGGAAGAGGTTGATGTCATAGACCTTCATCTCCTCCTTTTTCTTCAGATATTCCCGCGCTTTCTCCGCCTGCTGGGAAAGCGGCTCTATCTGTAGCTCAAGCTCTCCGAGGATGTCCTGCACGCGCAGGAGGTTCTGCTGCTCCTCCTCCAGCTTTTTTAAGGACATATTCTTGCGTCTCTTGAACTTGACGATGCCCGCCGCCTCGTCGAACAGTTCCCTGCGCTCCTCCGGCTTCCCGCTTAAGATCTTATCGATCTGCCCCTGCCCAATGATAGAGTAGCCCTCTTTCCCGATGCCTGTGTCGTAGAAGAGCTCGTTCACATCCTTAAGCCTGCATATGCCGCCGTTGATAAGGTACTCGCTCTCGCCTGAGCGGTACAGCTTCCTCGCGATCGTCACTTCCTCGTAGCCGATGGCGAGCTGATGGTCGGAATTATCCAGCGTGATCGCCACCGAAGCATAGCTTAAGGGCCTGCGGTTCTCCGTGCCGGAGAAAATCACATCCTGCATGCTCCCGCCCCGGAGCTGTTTCACCCGCTGCTCGCCCAGCACCCAGCGCACCGCGTCCGCGACGTTGCTTTTCCCGCTTCCGTTCGGGCCGACGATGGCGGTAATGCCATTATGGAAATCAAATTTAGTCTTGTGGGCAAAGGATTTGAAGCCCTGCACCTCGATGGATTTTAAATACATAGGACACCTACTTTTTCTGTTTCCCGCGGAGCTCTAAAATCGTGTGGTACGCCGCCTCCTGCTCCGCCGCTTTCTTCGTCCTGCCTCTGCCCCTGCCGCACTTTCGCCCGCCGATGTACACGGCGGACTCAAAGGATTTTTCATGGTCGGGCCCTTTCTCCCCGACCAGCCGGTAGGTAATCGGCTCCTTGAACTTCTCCTGCACAAGCTCCTGCAAGATCGTCTTGCTGTCTAAAAAGAGGATTTTATCCTCCAGGTCCTTTAAAATATGCCGCCTGATAAACTCTTTTGCGTCAGCAAAACCACCGTCCAGATAGATTGCCCCGATCAGCGCTTCCAATGCGTCGGAGGTGATGGACTCCCGCGCCCTCCCGCCAGAGGCGTCCTCGCCCCTGCCAAGCAGGAGATAACCGCCAAGCCCTAAGTCCCGCGCACAGAACGCAAGCGCCGGTTCGCACACCATACTCGCCCGCGCCCGCGTCAGTTCCCCCTCGGACGTCTGGGCATCCCTGTAAAAGAGAAATTCGCTTGACACCAGCTCAAGCACCGCGTCCCCTAAGAACTCCAGCCGCTCGTTGCTCTCGTATTTCGGCATATGCTTTTCATTCGCGTAAGAGCTGTGGGTCACCGCTTTTTTAAGAAGCGCGGGTTCCTTAAAATGATAGCCGATCTTCATTTCCAGTTCTGTTAAATCTCTTTCCATCTATCCCTCCGTATAGTCTCCCTCAAGAAAACGAAAAAGCCCGTCAGGGCTTTTTCTGTCTGTCAATTGTTAGTCGCGTTCTTGATCTGCTCTACGGCGTCCCCCACCGTCACGATATTCTCCGCGACATCGTTGTCAATTTCCAGGTCAAAAGCCTCTTCTATCCCCATAATGATCTGGAACACATCCAGGGAATCCGCCCCCAGATCGTCCATAATCTT
>CAZFSW010000016.1:0-1824 GCA_964521655.1 uncultured Dorea sp. | reverse complement strand
GTGTTGCAGATCTCCTTTGACTTCGAGCTCCCGTGCGTCTTGACGACCAGCCCGTTAAGCCCCAGAAGCGGCGCCCCGCCGTATTCGCTGGAATCAAAGGACTTCACGACCTCCTTAAGCGCCGGTTTGATCAGGAGCGCGCCGAGCTTGCTGCGAAGAGAACTCATAAGCCCTTCTTTAATCTTTTTGATCAGGACATTTCCCGTGCCCTCGAACATTTTCAGGATAATGTTCCCGGCGAATGCCTCGCACACGATGACGTCCGCAGTCCCGTAAGGGATATCCCGCGCCTCCACGCTCCCGGTGAAGTTGATTCCTTCTGCCTCCTTAAGGAGCGGAAATGTCTCTTTCACAAGGGCGTTTCCCTTTTCCTCTTCCGCGCCGATATTGACAAGCCCGACTTTCGGGTTTTCCACATGCATGATGTGCTTCATGTAGATGCTCCCCATCCTGGCAAACTGCACGAGATGCGCCGGTCTTGCGTCCACATTCGCCCCGCAGTCGATTAAGAGGGAAAACCCTCTCGCCGTCGGGATCAGCGGCGCGAGCGGCGCCCTGTCTACGCCCCGTATGCGCCCTACGATAGTCTGGCCGCCCACAAGTACGGCCCCGGTACTTCCCGCCGACACGAATGCGTCCGCTTTTCCCTCGCGTACCAGCTTCATGCCGACCACGATGGACGAGTCCTTTTTCCTGCGGATGGCGTTCACCGGGGGCTCCGCCATCTCAATCACCTCCGACGCATTTACAACTTCGATCCGCTCCCGGTCATATGTGTATCGTCCAAGCTCTGCGCGGACGTCCGCCTCACGGCCCACCAGGAGCACGGATACGTCCTTTTCCTTTGCCGCCGCCTCCACCGCGCCTTTGACGATCTGCGCGGGGGCGTTGTCGCCTCCCATCGCGTCCAGCGCGACCTTTGTAATATCCGCCATATCTCTCCCTCCAAGCGCTATAGCAACATTCTACTAGACATCCCTGTAAAAATCAAGAAAAAACAGTAAAAAAGCCCTCCTTTATGGGAAGGCCCTTTTCTGTCTGTTAGTCCTGGGCGATAATTTCTTTTTTGTTATAGCTGCCGCAGGCCTTACATACCCTGTGCGGCATCATCAGCTCGCCGCACTTGCTGCACTTCACCAGATTCGGGACGCTCATCTTCCAGTTCGCCCTCCTCTTGTCTCTCCTTGCTTTTGAAGATTTATTCTTTGGGCAGATTGACACGGGTTACACCTCCTTAAAATTCTTAAATACATCACGGATCACTGACATCTGCAGGTCAGGGGCCGCATCTTCGCAGTTACAGCTCCCTTCGTTCAAATCCTGGCCGCACACGCTGCACAGCCCCTTACAGTCCTCCCTGCACAGGACTTTCGGCGGCCATCCGATCAATATCTCCCTGCGGATGAGTTCATCCACATCCAGAGCATATCCGTCGATATAGCTTGCTTCCTCTGACTGCTCCGGCTGCTCTGGCTGGCCAGAATCCTCCCCTGGCGCGGCGGGCCTGACACGCCTGTCATACCTCACCTTAAACTCTGTCGGCACAGGCTTCAGGCACCGGTCGCACGGGATGTCAAGCACAAGCCTGCACGCCGCCCGGACCCGGTATGTCCCGTCCTCCACGTATTCCACGGAAATCCTGGCGCTGCTTTTCTCCCTGACCGGGAATGTCTGCTTTCCCTTCCGGAAATGCTCTGTCGGACAGGGAACCGTCTCGTCGAGCGCCGTATGCTGTTCAGAAAATACACGGGATAGATCCAATAACATCCTGTCACCCCAATCCATACTGGATTATTATAACATGCGGCGGGGGTTTGTCAACTG
>CAZFSW010000015.1:0-11476 GCA_964521655.1 uncultured Dorea sp. | reverse complement strand
GCGGAAAAATCATATCAGCCCGAAGCTTCGCAGTAGATACAGCCATCCCGTCAGGGTAAAGGCGCTAAGAAGGGTCGTCAGCATCACGGCGCTTGAGGAGAGCACCCCGTCATGTCCCATATTTTTTGCCATGACAAAGCAGCTTACCGTAGTGGCCGAGCCGAGCATCACAAGGATTGCCACCAGCTCTTCATCGCGGAAGCCCAGGCGGACCGCCGCCGGCAGGAACAGCGCGCAAAATCCCACAAGCTTGATAAAAGCAGCAACGACGGAGGGCTTAAGCTTTGCAAAGGCTTTCCGGATATCGAAGGTCGCTCCCATCGCCATAAGCCCCATCGGGGTCGCCATGCTTCCGATATTTTCCACGGTTTTCTCCATAATGCGGGGCATCGGGATCTTTAACGCGGACCATAGTAGCCCTGCCGCGATTCCGATGATGATCGGGTTGGTCAGGATGCCTTTTACTGTCCGCGCGGCAACTGCCCTGTCAAGCCCCGTCTGCTCGGGCCGGAACAGTGAAAGCACCACCACGGCCATGATATTATATAAGGGTACGCTGCCGATGATCATGAGGGGCGCCATTCCCGCAGTCCCGTAAATATTCTGGATAAATGCGATCCCCAAAAGCGCCGCGCTGCTGCGGTAGGACGCCTGTATGAATTCACCCCGCATGGATCTGTCATGCCAGAGGCAGGATACCGCCGCCGCGATCCCGATGCTGATGACTGTCGCGGCAAAGCAGAACAGGACAAACTTCGGATCCCACGCCTGTCTGAAATCTACGGTCGCCAAATCACCAAAAACAAGCACCGGCAGCGGCACGAGAAATACAAACTTGTTCATCTTTTCCGCAAATATATCGTCGATCCATCCGATCTTACGAAAAAACAGGCCCAGAAGCATCAGTAAGAATACCGGGACTGTGGCGTTTAAGCTAAATATCAGATTTTCCATAAGTCATATTTCCTCTCAGATTGTCAGCCGCTATCGGCATATCTAAGCTGCAAAACAGGCGCCGGGGGATCATCCCAGATATTTTATGATCACGGAATACGCCGCGTATAGCTGTCCATAGGACACCGCGCAGTTCGCCGGACTTGTGGAAGGCAGGCAGACCGCCTCCATCCGGGTGTCTGGATAGCAGTATTTTTTATACAATTGCGCCGCTTTCTTCCCTGTCGTAAAGATTGCCCGGATATCCGCCTCGTCCAGGATCCTGTTCAGATTGTTCGGCACAGGGCGGCGGATGCTTCCGTCGTCCGCGCCCCGGATCTCGCACCCGGCGAGCACGTCCCATATGGCAATGTGGCGGCGCAGCGCGAACATCGCCTTATCTTCTTTCGTCTCTGGCAGCGGTTCCCCGCATACGTCTGATACGACCTTCCAGAAGCGGTTGCGGGGATGCCCGTAATAAAACCCCACTTCGCGGGATTTTGGCGAGGGTATGGTCCCCAGCACGAGGATGCGGGAATCCCGGTCATAGATAGGCTCAAAAAGATGCGTGACATATTCCGCAGAAGATTTCATAGCGATTCACCTGTTTTCGCTCCCTTTTTTTGTCTGCCTATTAGTGTAGCCGTTTATAAAAAAAATGTCAATGTGCCGTAAAATTCTCCAAACTCCTTGACAAACCCGCCTTGCATAGCTATCATAGTCAATAGTTAAAAAGGCGGCGAGAAGAGGAGTACGCAGCCCTTACCCTGACAGAGAGCGTGATACCGCGGTTTGGGATTTTGATTCGGATCGCCCTTTACAGCGTAGAGGGCGGTTTTTTACGTCCTTATGTGTGAAAAAAGTGTGAAGAAGACGTAAGCCGAGGAGAGGACAAGGAGGAGACTATGAGCTGCAATCTGGAGAAGACTTATAATCCGAAGGAGATCGAGAGTAAGCTGTATGAAAAATGGTGTGATAACAAATATTTCCACGCAGAGGTGGACAAAAGCAGGAAACCGTTCACAACGGTAATGCCGCCCCCGAACATTACCGGGAAGCTCCATATGGGGCACGCGCTTGATAATACACTTCAGGATATCCTGATCCGCTACAAGAGGATGCAGGGCTACAACGCGCTGTGGGTACCGGGGACAGACCACGCGGCTATCTCCACGGAGGTCAAGGTCACGAACCAGCTTAAGGAAGAGGGGATCGACAAAAAGGAGCTTGGGCGCGAGAAGTTCCTGGAGAGGACATGGAAATGGAAGGAAGAGTATGCCGGGACGATAGAGGGTCAGCTTAAGAAGCTGGGCGTGTCGTGCGACTGGGACAGGGAGCGCTTCACGCTGGATGAGGGCTGCTCTAAGGCGGTAGAGGAGGTCTTTATCCGGCTCTATGAGGAGGGCTATATCTATAAGGGCTCCCGCATCATCAACTGGTGTCCGGTGTGCAAGACCTCGCTCTCTGACGCGGAGGTGGAGCACGAGGAACAGGACGGGCATTTCTGGCATATCAAATATCCGATCAAAGGCACGAAGGATTTCCTGGAGATTGCCACGACGCGCCCGGAGACGATGCTTGGCGACACGGCGATCGCGGTTCACCCGGAGGATGAAAGATATCGGGAGCTTGTGGGGAAGATGGCGATCCTGCCGCTTATGGACCGTGAGATCCCGATCATCGCGGACGATTATGTGGATAAGGAATTTGGGACAGGCGCGGTGAAGATCACGCCCGCCCATGACCCCAACGATTTTGAGGTGGGGAAGCGGCACAGCCTGCCGGAGATCAACATTATGAACGATGACGCGACCATCAATGAGAATGGCGGCAAGTACGCGGGGATGGACCGCTATGAAGCGAGGAAAGCGGTAGTTGCGGACTTAAAGGAGCAGGGGCTTCTGGTAAAAGTCGTCCCGCACAGCCATAACGTGGGGACGCACGACCGCTGCCACACCACAGTCGAGCCGCTGATTAAGCAGCAGTGGTTCGTGAAGATGGACGAGCTTGCCAAGCCAGCGATCGAGGCGGTGAAAAACGGCGATCTAAAATTCGTGCCGGAGCGGTTTGACAAGATTTACCTGCACTGGCTTACCAATATCCGCGACTGGTGCATTTCCCGCCAGATCTGGTGGGGGCACCGGATTCCTGCGTACTATTGCGACGAATGCGGGGAGATCGTGGTTGCGCGGAGGGTGCCGGAAAAATGTCCGAAGTGCGGGTGTACGCATTTTGCGCAGGACGAGGATACGCTGGATACCTGGTTCAGCTCCGCGCTGTGGCCGTTTTCCACGCTTGGCTGGCCTGAGAAGACAGAGGACTATGAATACTTTTACCCCACGGACGTGCTGGTGACGGGCTACGACATCATTTTCTTCTGGGTCATCCGCATGGTGTTCTCTGGGTACGCCCACACGGGGAAATCGCCGTTCCACACGGTATTTATCCACGGACTTGTGCGCGACCCGCTGGGGCGCAAGATGAGCAAGTCTCTGGGCAACGGCATCGACCCGCTGGAAATCATCGACCAGTACGGCGCGGACGCCCTGCGCATGACGCTGATCACAGGGAACGCGCCGGGAAATGATATGCGCTTCTACCGTGAGCGGGTGGAGGCGAGCCGCAACTTTGCCAACAAGGTGTGGAATGCGTCCCGGTTCGTCCTCATGAATCTCGGGGAAAAGGAACTGACGGAGCCGGAAACTTTGGGGCTGCGCCCGGACGACGGCTGGATTATGTCGAAATGCAATAATCTGGTAAAGGACGTCACGGAAAATATGGACAAATTCGAGCTGGGGATCGCGCTGTCCAAGATTTACGATTTCTTGTGGGACGAGTTCTGCGACTGGTATATCGAGCTTGCAAAGTACCGGATCTATCACGCGGACGAGGACGCCAAGAGCGCTAACGACGCGCTGTGGACGCTCCGGGAGGTATTGAAGAAAGCGCTAAAGCTGTTACATCCGTATATGCCGTTTGTGTCCGAGGAAATCTACAGCAAGCTGGCGCCAGAGGAGGAGTCGCTGATGATGTCGCGCTGGCCGGGTTACGATGATAAATGGAGCTTCCCGGCGGCGGAGGACATCGCGGAGCACTACAAGGAGATTATCAGGGGCATCCGCAATGTGCGCGCGAAGATGAACGTGCCGGCTTCAAGGAAAGCGACGGCCTATGTGGTGTGCGAGGATGCAAGGCTCTGCGCGGGGCTGGGATCTCTGAGAAATTCCGCAAAGAGCATGGCGGCGGCAAGCGACCTCATCATCCAGCATGACAGGGAGGGCATCGCGGAGGATGCAGTATCTATCGTAGTGCCGGACGCGATCGTCTATCTGCCGCTGGAGGAGCTGATCGACTTTGAACAGGAGAGGGAGCGCCTGCAGAAAGAGGAGGCGCGTCTGGAAAAGGAGATCGCCCGCGCGGAGGGGATGCTGAATAATGAGAAATTTGTAAGCAAAGCCCCGCAGGAAAAGGTGCGGGCGGAGCGAGAAAAGCTGGAGACCTACAGGCAGATGATGGAACAGGTAAAAGATGGGCTTGCAGGTCTTGTGGGAAGGAAAGCCTTCAGGGGAGATTATGAAGAAAATCCAGATTAAAAAACCCGACATAAGGGGCAGGATTCATAAGCTTAAAAATCTGAAAAAGGAAGACGTCAAGGCCTGGTGGAAGGCAAAGAAAGCGCGGCGGGAGCGCATCCTTGAGGAACGCCGAAACAGCGCGTTCGCCAGGAAGATGAAGCCAGTCTACAGGGTGATGAACCATATTTCCCTGCTGCTCCACGCGCTCCTTGCCTGCGTGATTAATTTTGTGATCGAGGCGATTTCCAGGCACTCGGCGTTTGAGGCGTGGGATTATATGACAGGTACGCCGCTCGTGTTCCTGTACAACGCGTCCATGATCTTCCTGACCTTTGCTGTGGTGTACCTGTTCAAGCGGCGGGTGTTCGTGCGTATCATCATCAGCGTGCTGTGGCTGGCGCTGGGGGTGGCGAACGGCTATATGCTCATGAAGCGGGTAACGCCTTTTAACGCACAGGATTTCAAAGTGGCAAAGGACGCCATCACGCTTATCAATAATTATTTCAACCCGTTTGAGCTGGGGCTTGTCATCATAGGACTTTGCGCGGTCGTTATCTGGGTGATCTCTATGTGGCGGCGCGGGGGGCAGTACGAGGGGAAGCCTCATCGGGTGCTGGCGCTAATTGGGATTGCGGTATGCGCATGCCTGTTTGCGGCGGCGACGGACGCGGCGGTCGAAAAGCGGGTCGTGTCTACTTATTTCGGAAATATCGCGTTCGCGTATGAGGATTACGGGCTGCCGTACTGCTTTATGGCAAGCGTCTTTAATACGGGCATCAGTGAGCCGAATGACTATAACGAGCAGACGATCCTGGACATCAGTAATAACCGGGAGATTACGAAGAATGAGACAGGGCGCAGTAAGGAGGATCTGCCGAATATCTTATTTGTGCAGTTAGAGTCTTATTTTGACGTGGCAGAGTCAGAATTTTTCACCACCTCAAAGGATGCCTCCCCGAATCTGCGCGCGATGTATGAGAATTATTCCTCCGGCTATTTCAAAGTGCCGTCCGTGGGCGCGGGGACGTCCAACACGGAGTTTGAGGTGCTTACGGGCATGAACCTGCGCTACTTCGGGCCGGGCGAGTACCCCTATAAGACCGTGCTTAAGAACCAGACGTGCGAGAGCGCGGCGACGGCGCTTAGCGCACTCGGCTACGGGACGCACGCTCTGCACAATAATGGCGGCAACTTCTACAGCCGCGCGAGGGTGTTCAATAATATCGGATTCGATACCTTTACGAGCAAGGAATTTATGAATATACTGCAGCTTACGGAGAACGGCTGGGCGAAGGACGATATTCTCATCGACCATATTCTCGAAGCGATGGATACCACCGAACAGCAGGATTTTGTGTTCACGATCAGCGTGCAGGGGCACGGGGATTATCCGGAAGAGAAGCTCATCGAGAACCCGGAGATTACCGTGGAGGGGATCGAGGATGAGGCGCTAAAGAATAAATGGGAATACTATGTAAACCAGGTATATGAGATGGACCAGTTCGCGGGGGATCTCGTAAATGCCATCGAAGAGCGCGGGGAGCCGGCGGTGATCGTATTTTATGGCGACCATCTCCCGACGATGGGGCTTAAGGCGGAGGATCTGAAGAGCCGCTATCTCTATAATACGAATTATGTGATCTGGGATAATATCGGCTTGGAGAAAATAGATAAAAATATCCCCTCCTACCAGATCATGTCAGAGGTATTTAACCGCCTGGACATTCATTCCGGGACGGTATTCAACTATCATCAGGAGCGGCAGCAGACGAAGAACTATCTCGCGGACCTGGAGCTTTTGCAGTACGACATCTTATATGGGAAGCAATATGTCTACGGCGGCAATCCCCCCATCACAGAGGGGCATATGGTGATGGGCGTCAAGGACGTGACCCTAAGCGGCGTCGTGCCGTATCTGGAGGAAGGATACAGCCTGTACGGGGAGAATTTTACCGGTCAGAGCAAGGTGTTTGTCAACGGCGAGAAGCAAAAAAGCACGTTCCTGAACAACACAAGAATCGTGCTGCCCCAGACAGAGCTCCAGGACGGCGACGAGCTCCAGGTGATCCAGATGGGTTCGAGCAATACGGTATTCCGGGCTTCCGATAAATATATATATGAGGGAAATATGCTTACTGTGGAAGAAAATACGGGAACAGACGTGACAAAGGCATGGACGGAGCAGGAAGAAGATGAATAAAATACCCGAAAGCTATGAGGCTGCAGTCCGATATATTGAAGAAATTCCAAAGTTTACAAAGAAACATACGATCACACACACGGCGGATTTTTTGAGCAGGTTAGGCAACCCGGCATATGACAGGAAGATCGTCCACGTGGCGGGGACGAACGGGAAGGGCTCGGTGTGCGCGTATGTGCGGGCGATCCTTGAGGCGGAGGGGAAAAAGACCGGATTATTCACCTCGCCGCATCTTAAGTCCATCAATGAACGCATCCAGACAGGGGGGCGGCCGGTTTCGGACGAGCTGTTTTACCGTGCTTTCCGGGAAGTGTATGAGGTGGTGGAGGAGATGGAGGCCGACGGCGCGGCGCATCCGTCGTACTTTGAATTCCTGTATGGCATGGCGATGAAGGCTTTCTCGTGGACAGACGCAGAATACATTATATTGGAAACAGGGCTTGGCGGCAGGCTTGACGCTACGAATTCCTTCCCACACCCGGCGGTTTCCATTATTACTTCCATAAGCCTTGACCACACGGATATCCTCGGAGATTCCGTCGAGGCAATAGCGAGGGAGAAGGCCGGGATCATAAAATCCGGCGTGCCAGTATATTTTGACGGGAGCTGCGAGGCGGCGGCGCGCGTAATCCGCGAAACGGCGGCAGAACGTGGCGCGCCATGTAGAGAAATCACGAAAAATGCGTTCGAAATCCGGGAAGTGAACCGAAAATATATTGCATTTTCCAGAGCAAGTGCGTATGATAGAGATATTAACTGGAAGATTCCCATCTGCGGGCTTTATCAGGCGATGAATGCGGAGCTTGCCATCGAAGCGGCGGAATATCTGCTGCGTGATGAGCAGATCCATCAGGAAGCGTGGCAGGAGGCGCTCGCATCTATCCGCTGGAAAGGGAGGATGGAGGAGACGCCCGGGCATCTGGTCATCGACGGCGCCCACAACCCCGGCGCGGTGGAAGCGTTTGTGGAGAGTGTGCGCGCGCTGCAGACGGAGGGCGAGGCGCTTCCGGTCATTGTGTTCTCCGCGGCGTCGGACAAGAAGTACGGGCTGATGATAGAGTATTTGTGTGAGAATCTCCCGGCGAAAGCGTATATCGCAACGGAGATTGAAGATAAGAGAAGAGTCCCGGCAGAAGAGCTTGCGAGAATCTTCCGTATATATACGAAGCGGAAGGTAATTGCAAAAAAGACCATAGCGGGAGCGCTTAGGGCGGCGCGGCAGGAGCGCGCACAGCAGGGCTATATCTACTGTGTTGGTTCCCTGTATCTTGCGGGGGCAGTCGAAAAGCTGACAGAGGGAGGCGTGGAAAATGTTGAACTATGAGGAAGAATTGAAGAAATTTAAGCCGAGCCTGGAAGTAGAAGAGATTCCGGCGGCGATCTATCAGGAGGATTTGACGGATATGACGGACATTATCCGGGAAGTGGTAGAACAGACCAAATAGAGGATCGTGATATATGGATTATTCAGAAAAACTGGTATACCAGTCGAATTACTGGTATAACGATGGCCTGAAAAAAGCGCAGATACGGGATATGTCCGGGGCGATCATGTCCCTTCGCAAAAGTCTCCAATATAATAAGACCAATGTGGCGGCGCTGAACCTGCTGGGCCTTGTGTATTACGGGCGCGGGGATGTGGTAGAGGCGCTTGTGCAGTGGATCATCAGCAAGAATTTCCGCTCTCAGGACAATATCGCCAATTATTTTATCAAGAAAATGCAGGAGACTCCGGGGGAGCTAGAAGAAATCAACCAGGCTGTAAAAAGATATAACCAGGCCCTCCAGTACGCCGCGCAGAACGGCGAGGATCTGGCGATCATCCAGCTTAAAAAGGCGGTCGCGGCACATCCGACATATGTGAAAGCGTACCAGCTTCTCGGCTTTTTGTACCTCCACACGGAGCAGTACGGGAACGCGAGGCAGATGTTAAGGGCGGCGTATAAGCTGGATGCGACCGACGAGCTGACGCTTTGGTATATGCACGAGCTGAACCAGCTCCGCAGGGAGCGGCCAGTCGATATCAGGAAGAATGATGAGGGCGAGCAGCAGACGGTCACATACAATATCGGAAATGAGACGATCATCCAGCCAGTTTCCGCGTCGCTTAAGGAGCATACCGGGCTGCATGCGGCGGTCAACATTGGGCTCGGGGTATTGGTCGGGGCGCTGGTCATGTGGTTTCTCATCATGCCCGCGATGAACTCCACCAAGCAGAAAAAGCTGAATGAACAGACCGTTGCCTTTAGCGAGCAGATTGAGACACAGAAAGCGCAGATAGCCGCGCTGAAAAAGGAACTGGAGGGCTACCGCTCCACAAGCGAGGAGACGGAGAACGCCCAGCAGACGGCGGCCTCGACGCAGGCGAGCTATGAAGCGCTTATGAATGTGTCATCCCATTATTCGGCGCAGGACATGAGTAACGCGGATATGGTGGAGGCGCTTCTTACCGTGAACCGGGAATCGCTCGGCGACCTCGGGAAAGAGCGCTATGATGAGCTGACGGAAGATCTGTACCCATCCGTGTGCTGGGAATTGTATTCCCTGGCGCAGCAGAATTATGAAGTGGCGAATTATGGGATGGCGATCACAAACCTTGAAAAAGTAATGCAGATGGATGAAGGATATCAGGACGGCGCGGCTAAGCTTCTTCTTGCCCAGTCCTATGAGGGGAACGGCGAGCAGGATCAGGCAAATATCCTTTATCAGAAAATATTGGAAATTTACCCCGATACAGACGCCGCAGCCACAGCAAAAGAAGCGCTGGATGCGCAGAACGCCGGAGGCACACAGGAGACAGAAGGCGAAGAAGCCGCAGAATCCACAGAGGATTCGGGCAATGCAGAGGGCGCTGATTAAGGCACACAGGAATACAGACAAAAAGTACAGAAGAAAAGGATATGCGCAGACCACAGGCCGCATATCCTTTTTATATGCGCATGCCCACAAAAGCGTTTCCGCCGCTTGCGCGGCGCGCAGGCGGACTCGGGCGGCGCAGAGGGCTTATGCCCGGCTGGAATCATATTTGCCGGAAAAAGGAGGATTATATGAAATATCAGATACAGGAGAATTGCCTTACCATCTTTCTTCCGCATGAGCTGGATCATCACAATGCGGAGGAGATCAGGAGAGAATCCGATTATTTGATTGAGCACAACCATATCCGCTATGTCATCTTTGATTTTGAGGAGACGGATTTTATGGACAGCTCGGGAATCGGAGTGATCATGGGAAGATATAAGCGGATCTATATGCTGGGAGGGGAAGTGTGCGCGGTGCATACGAATAAAAGGATGAAAAAAATGCTGATCATGTCAGGAATAACTAAAATCATGCAGATTTATGAGGAGGAAATGTAAATGGAGCATACGAATGAAATGGAATTGATTTTTGACAGCCGTTCGAGCAACGAGTCCTTCGCACGGGTTACGGTGGCGGCGTTCATGACCGCGCTCAATCCCACCGTGGAGGAGGTGTCGGATGTAAAAACGGCAGTGTCCGAGGCAGTCACAAACGCCATCATCCACGGCTATCAGGGCGAGGTACATAACATTTACATCCGCTGCCGCACCGAAGGGCGCGCTCTGTACATCGAGATCGAGGACAAGGGGCGGGGGATCGAGGACGTGCAGGCGGCGATGGAGCCGCTCTTTACCACGAAGCCGGACTTAGACCGTTCCGGCATGGGGTTTTCCTTCATGGAAGCATTCATGGATGAACTGGAGGTAGAGTCCTGGCCGGGGAAGGGGACGACCGTGAAAATGAAGAAAAATATAGGCAAAGGACGTAAGCTATGGACCACACAGCCGCTTTGATCAGAAAATCTCACGAGGGAGATGAAGCGGCGAGGGCGAAGCTGGTGGAGGAAAATACAGGGCTTGTGTGGTGCGTCGCGCGGCGCTACGCCCACCGGGGCGTGGAGATGGAAGACCTGTTCCAGATCGGCAATATCGGCCTTCTGAAAGCGATCGATAAATTCGACCTGGATTATGATGTGAAATTTTCGACTTATGCCGTTCCAATGATCGCCGGAGAGATCCGGCGCTTCCTGCGGGACGACGGGATGATCAAGGTGAGCCGCTCCCTTAAGGAGCTGTCCTACAGGGCGTACCTGTGCCGGGAAAAGCTCTGCGGCATTTGGGGGCGAGAGCCGACCGTCCCGGAGCTTGCACAGGAGCTTGGCGTACCGCCGGAGGAGCTTGCGATGGCTCTGGACGCGGGCGGGGAGGTGGAATCTCTGCATAAACCCATCTACCAGAAAGACGGGCAGGAGATCCGGCTGATGGACAGGCTGCCGCAAAAGGAGGGGGAGGAAGACCGGATTCTGGACCATATGGCGCTGGGCGAGCTTCTGACTTCCCTGAACAAAGAGGAGCGACGGCTTATCTATCTGCGGTATTTTGCGGAGCGGACACAGACACAGGTGGGGGAGGAGCTTGGGATCTCGCAGGTGCAGGTGTCCCGCGCAGAGAAGAAGATCCTGAAAAAGCTGCGGGAGAAAGGGCAGGATTAAAAAAATATATTGTATTTTCCCGAAAATGTGATATTGTGGGAGGGGAAGATTGTGCAAATCTGACAAAAGCATAGATGAATAAGTTGTTTATGAAGGCGGTATGTTAAATGAGTAATGACATTACAGCAATGGGAAATCTTATTCAGATTATCAGCCAGTCAAGACAAAATGCGCTCAGGAAGGTCAACGAAGAATTGATCAATATGTACTGGAAGGTAGGGGAATACCTGAGCACAGAATTGGATAAAGCATCGT
>CAZFSW010000014.1:0-11943 GCA_964521655.1 uncultured Dorea sp. | reverse complement strand
GAGACCGCGACCGCCACCGTCATGCCGACCATCGGGTTATTTCCCGCCCCGATAAGCCCCATCATCTCCACATGCGCCGGCACGGAGGAAGAGCCCGCGAACTGCGCGTCAGAGTGCATACGCCCCAGCGTGTCGGTCATGCCGTAGGAGGCCGGGCCCGCCGCCATATTGTCCGGATGGAGGGTGCGCCCAGTACCGCCGCCGGACGCTACGGAGAAATACTTCTTGCCCTGATCAATACATTCTTTCTTGTATGTACCCGCAACCGGATGCTGGAAACGGGTCGGGTTCGTGGAATTTCCCGTGATGGATACGTCCACACCCTCTTTATGCATGATCGCGACGCCCTCGCGCACGTCGTTTGCGCCGTAGCAGTTTACTTTGGAGCGCAGGCCGTCAGAGTACGCTGTCCTCTGGATCTCTTTCAATTCGCCCGTATAGTAGTCATATTCTGTCTGGACATAAGTAAACCCGTTGATCCTGGATATGATCTTCGCCGCGTCCTTGCCAAGCCCGTTGAGGATGACGCGGAGCGGTTTCTTGCGGACCTTATTCGCTTTCTCCGCGATCCCGATCGCGCCCTCCGCAGCCGCAAAGGATTCATGTCCCGCAAGGAACGCGAAGCAGTCTGTCTCCTCCTCCAGCAGCATCTTGCCAAGATTGCCATGCCCTAAGCCAACCTTCCTCTGGTCTGCCACAGACCCGGGAATACAGAATGCCTGGAGCCCCTCGCCGATGGCCGCAGCCGCGTCCGCAGCCGTCCTGCATCCCTTCTTGATCGCGATCGCCGCGCCCACAGTGTAAGCCCAGCACGCATTTTCAAAGCAGATCGGCTGGATGCCCTTGATCTGATTATATACGTCAAGCCCGGCGTCCTTCGTGATCTTCTCTGCCTCTTCAATCGAAGCGATGCCATAGCTTTCTAATACTCCATTGATTTTATCAATTCTTCTCTCATATGATTCAAATAAAGCCATTTACTTACCCTCCTGATTTATTTTCCGTTATCTACGTACTACTCTTTGCGCGGGTCAATGATCTTTACTGCGTCCGCGACACGCCCGTACTGCCCTTTTGCCTTCTCCCACGCATCGTTCGGAGTATCGCCGGATTTGATAAAATCAGTTAATTTTCCAAGACTTACGAACTGGTATCCGATGATCTCGTCATTCTGATCAAGCGCGATGCCTGTCACATAGCCCTCCGCCATCTCCAGATAGCGGGGCCCCTTCGCCAGCGTCCCGTACATCGTGCCGACCTGTGAGCGGAGCCCTTTTCCCAGATCCTCAAGTCCGGCGCCGACTGGAAGCCCGTCCTCGGAAAATGCGCTCTGCGTCCTTCCATACACGATCTGCAGGAACAGTTCCCTCATCGCCGTATTGATCGCATCGCACACGAGATCTGTGTTCAGCGCCTCTAAGATCGTCTTTCCCGGAAGGATTTCAGAGGCCATCGCCGCAGAGTGCGTCATGCCGGAACATCCGATCGTCTCCACCAGCGCTTCCTGGATGATCCCCTCCTTGACATTCAGCGTCAGCTTGCAGGCTCCCTGCTGCGGGGCGCACCAGCCGATGCCGTGCGTCAGGCCGGAAATATCCTTGATCTCCTTTGCCTGCACCCATTTTGCCTCCTCCGGGATCGGAGCCGGCCCATGATTCGCCCCCTGCGCTACCGGACACATCATTTCTACTTCGTGTGAATAAATCATTTTAAAACTCCTTTCAGCTATGTATCGTTACGTTCTTAACATCATGGATATTTTCTCATAAATTCCCATATTCGTCAATCAATTTTGCCGCAAATATAACGCCTGAACATTTCTGTTCACAGCCCCTTAAGCTCCATCGGCACGTATCGCATCCCTTTTTCTGTCTGCTCCTCCCCTCCTGATCATCCTCTAACTTTCAATCTCCAGCAGTTCTTCCCTAAGAAGCGTCAGCGCCCGCACCACCGCATAGTCCCGGTTCTTATCACGGTTCCCCGTAAAACGGAACTCCTCTACGCGGGTGCGCTTCCTGCTATGGCAGCCGATATAGACAAGCCCTACTGGCTTCTCCTCTGTGCCTCCGCCCGGTCCCGCGATTCCGGTCACGCTAAGCGCCACATCCGCGCCAGACGCCTTCGCCGCGCCAGACGCCATCTCCTTTGCGGTCTGTGGGCTTACCGCCCCGTAAGTTTCCAGCGTTTCCCCGGAAACTCCCAAGAGCTTTTTCTTCGCCTGGTCCGAATAGGTGATATAGCCCTCCTCATACACCTCCGACGCCCCCGGCACGTTCATGATGCGCCCTGCCAGACGCCCGCCGGTGCAGGATTCCGCCGTCGTCAGCGCGAAACTCTTCTCCCTCAGAAGCTCCACGACTGCCTGTTCGAGCGTAACATCCTCTTCCTCCGTGTAGATGAGCGTTCCAAACCTCCTGTGCAGCTCTTCCAGCATCGGGGTCATGAGCTTCTGTGCCTCTTCCTCGTTCTTTGCTTTTGCCGTCACGCGCAGGTGGACCTCCCCCGTCTTTGCGTAAGGCGCAAGCGTCGGGTTCGACTGCGCCTCCATTAGATCAAGGATCTCCGTCTCAGCCTTGCTCTCCCCGATCCCGCACAGCTTCACCATCCTGGAATAGATGCCCTCCGGTGTAAGCCGGTTCAGATACGGTATGATGGACTCCTCGAACATCGGCCGAAGCTCGCCCGGAGGCCCGGGAAGCAAGATCGCAGTCTTGCCATCGCCCTCGATAATGAGCCCTGGAGCCGTCCCATTGTGGTTGTCAACCACGGTCGCCCCCTCCGGCGTAAGCGCCTGCTTCCAGTTATTTTCCGTCACCTTCCCAGAGCGCATCTGACGGAAATATCCCTCGATCCGCTCCTTCGTATGCGCGTCCTCGTAAAGCTCCCGCCCGAATACCTTTGCCGTCACTTCTTTTGTCAGGTCGTCCTTCGTAGGCCCGAGCCCTCCGCTTAAGATCACGATATCCGCCCGTGAGAAAGCCAGGCGGATCGTGTCGTACAGCCGCTCCTCGTTATCTCCTACCACGCTCTGGTGATAGCAAGATAATCCGAGCGCCGCGCATTTCTCCGCAAGATACGCCGCATTTGTGTTCACGATATTTCCCAGCAAAATCTCCGTTCCTACAGAAATCAGTTCTACCGTCATCTCACATTCCTCCCTTTGTCAACACCTGGATGTTCTTTGCCACATAATCAATCAGGGATACCACCGTCAGGATTAAGGATACCCAGATCAACACTGTCCCAACCATGTCAAATATCCCTCCGAAATCCGCAATCAGCACGATGATCATCGCCATCTGGGAAACCGTCTTGAATTTCCCCCAGTAGCTCGCCGCGATGACGATGCCGTTATCCGAGGCGACCAGCCGGAAGCCGCTGATAATAAATTCCCGCGCGATGATCACGATCACGAACCACGCCTCAAGCTTCCCTGACGGGATCAGGCAGATCATGGCGGAGCAGACAAGGAGCTTGTCCGCCAGCGGATCCATGAACTTTCCAAAATTTGTGACCAGATTCCTCGCGCGGGCAATCTTTCCGTCCAGCATATCCGTCAGGCTCGCCGCACAGAATAAGACAAGCGCGATCCACTTGTTGGCGGGGCCTCCCGCGCCGGTCAGCATAAAAAACACAAAAAACGGCACCATAATCACTCTCAAAACAGTCAGCTTATTTGGTAAATTCATTCTATCAGCTCTCCTATCAAATCATATTCCGCCGCCCCGGTCACTCTCACCCTCGCAAAGTCGCCCGATATCAGCTCTCTCTCCGTATTGATGAAAATCAGCCCGTCCACCTCCGGCGCGTCCCGGTAGGTCCTGCCCACATAAGCGTCCTCGTCCGAAAGTTTTCCCTCGACCATCACAAGCACTTTTCTTCCCGTCATATCTTCTGCCTGTGCAAACGCGATTTCCTGCTGAAGCCCCATAAGCTCTGCAAGACGCCTTTCCTTTACCTCCTCCGGTATCTGCCCCGGCATCGTGGCCGCCAGAGTACCCTCCTCGGCAGAGTAGGGAAATACCCCCAGCCGGTCAAACTCCATCTCGTCCACGAACTCCATCAGCTCCTCATGCTGCTTTTGCGTCTCTCCGGGAAAGCCTGTGATCAGCGTAGTCCGAAGCGCGATATCAGGGATTTGTGCGCGGAGCCTCCCGATGATCTCTGCAAGCTGTTCCTTCGTCGTGCGCCTGCCCATGCGCTTTAGTATCTCATTGTTCGCATGCTGGATGGGCAGATCGAGATAATGGCAGATCTTCTTTTCCTCCTTTATGACGCGGATCAGTTCCTCGTCAATCTCCTCCGGGTAACAATAGAGGAGCCGGATCCAGCGGATCCCGTCTATCCTGCACAGTTTCCTGAGAAGTTCCGGCAGGGACTTCCTTCCATAGAGATCCTTCCCGTAAAGCGTCGTCTCCTGCGCCACAAGGATGAGCTCCCGCGCCCCCTGCGCCGCAAACGTCTGCGCTTCCTCAAGAAGCTGCTCCATCGGCACGCTCCGATAGCTCCCCCTTAGCTTCGGGATGATGCAGTAGGTACAGCGTTTGTCGCACCCCTCCGCGATCTTAAGATATGCGAAATGCCCTCCCGTCGTCAGAAGCCTCCCCGCGTCTGTAAGCGGCGGCCGTCCCAGCTCTCCCAGCAGGACGCTTCCCTTCCCGGCGAGGGCATCCTGCACCGCCTCCACGATTCTTTCACAGGCCATTGTCCCCAGCACTGCGTCTACCTCCGGGATCTCTTTCTTAATCTCGTCCTGATACCGCTGGGCGAGACACCCGGTTACAACCAGCGCCTTTAGCCTTCCTTTCTTATATTCTGCCATCTCCAGGATCGTCTGGATGCTCTCCTCCTTCGCGTCATGGATAAAGCAGCAGGTATTGATGACGATCACATCTGCCTCCGCCTCGTCATCGACGATCCGAAAGCCCTCCCTGTCAAGGAGCCCCAGCATCACCTCCGAATCCACAAGGTTCTTATCGCAGCCGAGGGAAATAAATAAGATATTCATCGCATTCTCCTTTGAACAAAGGCAGATACCCGTCGGCATCTGCCCCCTTGCCCGTTCCTATGCATCTTCTCCCTCTCCCACGGCAACTGTGATCTTCCCCTGATTCAGTTCATCGATAGCGATCGACAGCGCTTTCTCGCCATTCTTCACATGTACGAGCGGCAGCGAGCCGTCAATGATCTCTCTCGCCCTTTTTGCCGTCGCCATCACGATCGAGTACCGGCTGTTGACAATCTTCGTCTCCCCCTCCTCGACGTCCTTATTCACTACTTTCATCAAATCTGTGTAAGACGGGTGTAACATATCCTATTCTCCTTTCAGCTCTTTTCTCATATTTTCAATAAATTTCTGATTCCGGAAGCTCCGCCTGTGCTCGCCCCGGATAATCTGGTGTACCTCCTCCACGCAAGCGTCCAGCTCATCATTTATGATCAGATAATCATACCGTCTGATTTCCTGTGCCTCCTCCCCTGCGCGCTCAAGCCGCCGCCCGATTTCCTCCGGCGTCTCCGTCCCCCGCCCGGTCAGGCGTCTGCGAAGCTCTGCCGCAGACGGAGGGGTGACGAACAAAAGCAGCGTGTCCGGGAACTTGTCCTTGACCTTGAGCGCCCCCTGCGTCTCAATCTCAAGGATGACGTCCTTTCCGGCGCTTTTCTGCTCCTCCACATATGCGCGCGGCGTCCCATAATAATGATCGACGTACCTTGCATACTCTATCAGTTCATCCTGTGCGATCATTTTTTCAAATTCCTCTGTGGTTTTGAAAAAATAAGCCTCTCCCTCCTTCTCCCCCGGACGGGGCTTCCTGGTCGTGGCGGAAACCGACAGCGCATAGCCGTCGTAGCGTTTCAAAAGCTCCTTCATCAGCGTACCTTTCCCCGACCCGGCAAAGCCGGACACGACAATCAGGATCCCCTCTGCATCCGCACCTGTATTCATGGCCATTCTCCTACTCGATATTTTGAATCTGCTCCCTGATTTTCTCTATTTCCGTCTTCAGGTTGATCCCCGCATTGGAAATATCCAGGTCATTTGCCTTAGAGAGGATCGTATTTGCCTCCCGGTTCATCTCCTGCGCGATAAAATCAAGTTTTCGCCCGACGCCCGGCTCGTCCGACATAAGCGTCTCCCGCATATGCACCATATGGCTCTTAAGCCGCACGACCTCCTCATCCGTGCAGATCTTGTCCGCGAACAGCACGACCTCCGCCGCGATGCGCGCCTCCTCCATCTGCGTATCCTCTAAAAGCTCGCGTACCTTCTCCTCCAGCTTCTCCCGGTACTGCGCGAGAACCTGCGGGGAGCGCTCCTCAATGAAAACCACAAGCTCCGACAGGCCATCCAGTTTCTCCAAAATATCCTTCTTTAAGTTCTCGCCCTCCGCGCTGCGCGTCTCTGCAAACTGTCCAAGCGCCCCGTCAAGCGCGCGGCGCAGGCCGTTCCAGATCTCGTCCTCGTCCGGGCTCTGCTCCTCCATCGTAAGCACCTCCGGGAAGCGGGCGAGGGTGGATACCCGCACATCATTCTCCAGCCCGAACTTTTCTTCCATCCTCTTAAAATAAAGCAGGTATTCCCCGGCAAGCGCCTCATTATATTTCAGGGATACCTGATTTTCAGAAGAATCCTCGTAGGCAATGAACACATCCACCTTGCCCCTTGAAATACTCTGCTTCATCAGGCTTCGGACTGCCGTCTCAAACGAGCCAAGTCTCTTCGGCATACGGACGCCCACGTCCAGATAACGGTGGTTGACCCCCTTCATCTCTACCGTAAATTTCCTCTCCCCGTCCGCCACCTCGCAGCGGCCGAAGCCCGTCATACTTTTTATCATTATAGAATCCTCTTATCAAATATAAAATGATGAAACTGTTGCCAGACACCAGCACTTATTATAAGTCATTTGCAAAATAACGTCAACTGTACTACAATGAAAACATCTCTAAAACTTTGCATAGGCTGCTTTACAACGTGAATTTTTCTGAAAATGACTGCCAATGGGAGTAAGTGTCGAGACAGGCATCCAGCCATTTCCCGTAAGCCCCGATCAAAAGCCCATTGCAGCATGCCATGATCACCGTGCCAACGCCGATCCCGACGATCCTGTGAAACAGCAGTATGGAACATGAGACAGCAATTATGAGGCAGGTCACATCAAAGCCGATTTTAAATTTTGGAAGACTGATGCCGAACCTGTGGCTGATGCCCTTTACAAAAAATTCATAAACCTGCGGATAAAAGTAGGTCTTAAAATAAAGCGCGACTCCAAATGAATTCAGGAGGAAGCCTATGACAAAATAGACGATCCGCAGGGGAAACGCAAGGCTCCCGGGGGCGTAAAGCTCCGGGTTGAAATGTGGGATGACCATGCGCCAGAAATCCAGCACCGCGCCGTAGATAAGGCCAGACGCAAAGGAAAGGAAATACAGAGGCTTTACTTTCCGCATTAAAATGCAGAATGCGATAAACAGTGTTCCCTGCACGATGTATTCTGCCTGCCCGAAGGTTAAAAAAGACACTTTCAGGCTGATAATATAGGCAGGCGCCACCACCATGGACATTCCCATGTCCGCCGCCGCTAACATGGAAGTCGCAAAGGAAAGGATGACGGCTGCAAGCACATAGATACATTCATTGCTGATTCGGATTCTCTTCATGGCATTTCCCCAAAAGCGCCGGTTATAAAGGCTCCATCCGCGCGATATAGTTCATTATACAACAAAGGGGGAAGTATTTCAAGATTTTCGCCCGCACCCGCAGCAGCTTCATTTACAAAATACCCACCTGTGCGGCGGGCAGACAGGCGGCGGGCGCGGGCATCCCATGTTGCACAGGTGGCAAAATTTGCAAAATAACGGTTACAATGAAAAACACATAAAGAAAGAATGAGGATTGATTATGGCATTTGACGGAATCACAACTGCGGCTGTCGCCGCTGAATTAGAGGAGACGCTCGCCGGGGCGCGCATCGCCAGGATCGCGCAGCCGGAATCCGATGAACTTCTCCTTACCATCAAGACAAAAACCGGGCAGAAGCGCCTGTACATCTCGGCGAGCGCGTCCCTGCCCCTCGTCTATCTGACGGAGGAAAATAAGCCGGCCCCCATGACCGCGCCGGGCTTCTGTATGCTGCTGCGGAAACACATCGGGAACGGGCGTATCTTACACGTCCAGCAGCCAGGACTGGAGCGCGTCCTCTGCCTGGAAATCGAGCATCTGGACGAATTGGGCGACCCATGCCGCAGGAAGCTGTTCATCGAACTTATGGGAAAACACAGCAACATCATCTTCTGCGACGCACAGGACCGGATCATTGACAGCATCAAACATGTGTCCGCGCAGATGAGCTCCGTGCGCGAGGTCTTGCCGGGGCGCAGCTATTTTATCCCTGACACGATGGGAAAGCTTGACCCGCTGGATGTAAAAGAACAGGACTTCATCCGCATTTTAAAGGAAAAACCGATGCCTCTCGGAAAAGCCCTCTATATGAGCTTCACCGGGATCAGCCCCGCCGCCGCCGAGGATCTTTGCTACCGGGCGGGGATCGCCTCCGAGCAAAATCCCGGCAGCTTGTCCGGGGACGCTTGCCTCTGCCTGTACCGGCAGTTTTCGCTTCGCATGAGTGAAATCCGGCGCCGCGACTTCCATCCCGCCATCTACTACAGGGGGAACGCCCCGCTGGAATTTTCCGCGCTGCCTCTCTCCCAGTATGAGGCCTGTGAAAAAAAGGAGTTTTCCTCCATCTCCGAGACACTTTACACCTATTATGCGTCAAAAAACACCCTGACCCGCATCCGCCAAAAAAGCGCGGAGCTGCGCCATATCGTACAGACAGCGCTGGAGCGCGGCCGCAGGAAATACGACCTCCAGGCCAAGCAGCTTAGGGATACCGAAGGGCGGGAGAAATACAGGGTGTACGGCGAACTGATCAACACCTACGGCTACGGCCTTGCCCCCGGTGAAAAGAAGCTGGTTTGCCCCAACTACTATACCAATGAGGAGATCTCCATTCCCTTAGACCCAACGAAAACACCGCAGGAAAATTCGCAGAAATATTTTGCCAGATATAACAAACAGAAACGCACATATGAAGCGCTGACCGGGCTGATTCTGGAGACGAAGGACGAGATCCGCTACCTGGAGTCCTTAAGCGCCGCCCTCGATATCGCGTCAAATGAAGCCGACCTCGCCCAGATCAAGGAAGAGCTTGCGCAGAGCGGCTACGTGCGCCAACGGGCCGCGAAGAAAAAGGGGAAGCCCACGAGCCGCCCCCTGCACTACATTTCCGGCGATGGCTACCATATGTATGTGGGGAAGAACAACCTGCAGAACGATGAGCTGACCTTCTCCTTCGCGAATGGAAACGACTGGTGGTTCCACGCCAAGAACGCGGCGGGCTCCCATGTCATCGTGCGCACAGGCGGGGACGAGCTTCCTGACTCGACCTTTGAAGAGGCCGGGCGGCTCGCCGCCTACTACTCTAAGAGCCGGGGCGCGGATAAAGTGGAGATCGACTATGTGGAGAAAAAGCATGTGAAGAAGCCGAACGGCGCCAAGCCGGGGTTCGTGGTGTACTACACCAACTACTCGCTCGTGATTGATCCCGATATCTCCAAAATCCGGGCGGTACAGGATTGAAAACAGCGGCATGGAATGGTGATAGCGGAATCTGTTTTCGTGAAACAGCCTGCCACATCTCAGAGGAATATATAAACCGGACGGAACATAGGTTACTATTAGGAAATGTCCGAAAAGGAGGGGCTGGCTTATGAATCCTGCGGAAAAAAGGAGAAAACAGTTATTAGAGCAGACCAGGAGACGGTACAGTGACAGGAGGGATCCCCCGGCGGTGCATCCGAGGTACGGTTCCGCATACAGCAGTCTTTACGAGGAGGAATGGGAAGGCTCTCACGCCGGGACATTGGGCATCCGGATATTCCTGTGCCTGCTCCTTTTTGCGGCATTTGTGACACTGGATAAGCAGGAACAGGAAATATTCCACATGGACAGCAGCCAGATTGTGGAGGAAATCACGACGGATACCGATGTAGCAGAGGTATGGCAGAACCTTTAGAAACCCCTATGGTAATTATGTCTGTCAGATATGGCCGATTGCCCGGTTCAATGATAAACTCCAATTCCGGGCTCCTCATATTTTTCTATCACACAGGTATGCTCTTTTGTTGCTTTATCGTAACTGACAGACACCAGCAAAAGATTACCAAGATATTTTTCCAATCCCATGTCATATCTTTTATCCTTTATCTGTGCAATACCCGTATCCGCTGATTTATCATATTTTAATTCTACAATCATGGCAGGTTTATCCTCTTTGGGTATAAATACGATATCAGCAAAACCTTTGCCTGCCGGAAGTTCACGGACAATAGTATAGTATTCCTTTGCCGTGATATAAGCAAGACTCACGGTATATGCCAGGGCATTTTCATCATTATATTGAAGGATACTTGTCTCATAATGGCTGTTCTGGATATAAGAAGCCACCCGGTCCGCCTGTAAATTCCATGTGGCGGTCAGCAGATGGTTGGAATTCTGAAACACCTTCGTAATATAACTCCAATCAGAATTGCGGACAGAAACCACAAAAGTATCTTTCACCTCATTGTTTGGAATATAGACTTCCTCAGAATCATACAAATAGCCCAGATAGCCCAAATGCACCAGCAACGTCAGCACATCATCCCGGGAATGGAAGCTGGACATGTCATTCTGGAAAGCCTGAGTATCCACTTTGACATTTTCTCCCGTAAGAAGGCGGATGACAGCATCTTTCAGGCCGTCATAGTTCAAATCAATGTATGACCGAAGCGCTTCATAGGTTTCCGTTTGAGTCCAGTAATTCGAAAAATCCCGGTTATTTACGGATGCCGTCACAGACCGGGGTGAATAAGTGGAAACACCGTTCTTCATCTGATATCCATCGTACCACTCTTTCATCTTTTCGTAAGAAATCCCATATTGTTCGCATAGGGATTCTACCTCCTGCCCGGTAAATCCCATATATTCAGAATAATCTTTCGCATCCAGCATGGATATCTCGTCAAACATATTCAGCGCAGAATGTGTTCCGTACTTTTTAATTGGAAGGATGCCTGTCATGTATGCAAGCTTCACATATGGTTTATCCTTCAGCAAAAGCCGCAGGTAGTCAAGATAAGCTTTCTGCGCCTCTTTGTCCTCCTTAAATTCCCGGAAGATGCAATCCCATTCATCAATAATAAAAATAAAGGATTCCTTATGTTCCGCGCAGATTTCACCTAATACGGAACTTAGGCTCTCATCCCAGCAGTCATGCGGGAACACCTTTTGCAGATCCCGTATCACCTTTTGATTAATCTTCCGAAGCATTTCTGTAATATCCTGGGATTCGCTCAAAAATGTCTGCATATCCAGGCAGATTACATTGTGCTGGTTCAGATGCTTCCGGAACTCTTTCCAGCCGGATATTTTCAGATTCCGGAACAATCTTTCGGAATCACAGCCTTTGGAAAAAAATGCGGCCAGCATATTGGCATCCGTGCTTTTCCCAAATCGGCGGGGACGCGAAATACAAATATATTCGTTTCTCTTATTAGCATGATACCAGAGCTTTTCAACCAGCGCTGACTTATCCACATAGATTTCCCTGTTTACTGCTTTTTCAAAAGATTCATTTCCCGGATTCAGATAAATACCCATAATGAAACCTCCTAGTGAATTTCATTATATCTACTTTTTTCGTTTTTCGCAACTTACATCCGCTTCCGATATTTATTCTGGAACAACGTAGGCGTGATAAAACATAGGAGTTTAACTGTCAAACTCCCGAATATTACATTTGGAACTTTCATTTATGTTTCCCTGCCCTTCCGGCACCCTTACGCAGTCTCGACCGCCGCCCGGATCACATTCGCCGCGCAAAACTGCAGATCCGCAAG
>CAZFSW010000013.1:0-12605 GCA_964521655.1 uncultured Dorea sp. | reverse complement strand
GGACGAGGATGGAAATGAGGTTACTTTGAAGGAGGATACTCAGAAAAACAGCACGTCTCAGACAGCAGGGACGGCAAAAAATCTGAATAACCCCGATTATATCATCCCAGACAGCGACCGGGTGCTTCTGGGAGACAGTGATGTGGCGGGCTTAAGCTTGCAGGAGATCAATTATGCCAAGAATGAGATATACGCGAGGCATGGGAGATTGTTTGCTTCCACGGAGCTCCAGAATTATTTTAACAGCAAAAGCTGGTACCAGGGGACGATAGCGCCGGAGAATTTCAGTGAGTCCATGCTGTCGGATGTGGAGAAGAAAAACGCGGAATTTTTAAAAGATGTGGAATATTCGATAGCGCCGGACGGCTATCAGTTGGATCAGTAGGGAATGCCGATATGAAAAATGGGAAGTATAGAATTAAGTGCTTTTGTTTTTTGCTGCCTGTGCTCCTTATACTGACGGCCTGCGCGGGAAGCAAGGATGAGGGGCAGGAAGCGCAGGACGATGAGAAAGAGGCGCAGGAAGTTCATGTGATTGAGAATAATGAGGATGCCGGGGAAGACGAGGAGAGTCAGGAAGAGCTTTCTGAAAACGGGGAAAGAGAGACCGCGTCGGCTAAGGACGCGGAGCAGGATGCCGGGACAGTGGTGAAAAAGGGGATCCTTGTCGCCCTCGACCCGGGACATCAGGGCCCGGATGTGGATATGAGCGCGATGGAGCCGAATGCGCCGGGGTCGGGTGAGATGAAGAGGAAGGCTACTTCGGGAACCTCTGGTTCCTATTCCGGTATCCCGGAGTATCAGTTGTGCCTGGATATAGCCCTGATGCTGAGAACTGAGCTTGAGGGGCGCGGCTACGATGTGCTGATGACCCGCGAGGACAATGAGACGGCAATCAGCAACGCTGAGAGGGCGTCTCTTGCCAATGACTCTGGTGCAGACATCAGCGTCCGCATCCATGCCAACGGGAGCGAGGATCCGTCGTCGGACGGAGCGCTGGCTTTGATCGCCTCACCGGAAAACCCCTATGTGGGTTATCTGTATGAGGACAGCGCGCGTCTTGCCGGACAGATCCTGGACAGTTACTGCGCCGCGACCGGGCTTTCCAACCGGGGAATCCAGCAAAATGATACGATGACGGGCATTAACTGGAGTACGATACCTGTCATGATCCTGGAGATGGGCTTTATGACAAATGAGGGGGATGACCTTAAGATGGCAGATTCTGCTTTCCGCCTGGAAATGGTGCGCGGGATCGCGGACGGGATTGACCTTTATTACGGAAATGCAGGGGAACAGCCATGAAGCAGAAGGGTCGGATGAAATCCTGCAATGGATGAAGGAACAGGATCACAGAGCTGTCAGGGCTGGTATGCCAGTATATGAAAAATTTGTAAAAGCAGACAGGAAATGCCAGTGTAAAACTTTCATTCCTTCACATACTATGGGTGTAACAAAAATACGTTACAAAGCAATGAACAAGAAAACGTAACAGAAAAAGGTTACAAAAAAGATGCAGAAGGAGGAATTTTAAAATGGCAAATCGTTCATCTAACAGAACAGCCGTGCCTGAAGCAAAGGGCGCACTTGACAAATTCAAATATGAGGTCGCAAACGAGCTTGGAGTACCGCTCTCTGACGGCTATAACGGAGACCTGACCTCCAGGCAGAATGGTTCTGTCGGCGGGTATATGGTCAAGAAGATGATTGAGCAGCAGGAAAAACAGATGGCTGACAAATAAGTAAAATGTGAAATTTCAGGGCGCGGGCTTTTTCAAAAGGCCCGCGCCCTGTATTGTGTTTTGCGGCGCGCTCAATGAAAATCTCCGGTAGATGGAGGATAATTATAGATACAATTAATATGTATATTTTAATTTTCAATTAGTAGAAACATTTTTTCTGTGATACTATTAAAACGATGACAGCTTTGGAGGAGGACGTTATGCCGGAGATAAAAGATTTTCATTGCACTTATGATAACTCAGCGGGAATCAGCAGCGAGGTGACAAAAGGGCTTAACCTTACGTTCCCGGATGCGTACCTGCATGCGGACACGATGGCGGCGCTTTCTAAGGCGCTGAAGAAGCATGACGGGGCGGCTTTCTGCGAGCTGCCATTCTGCCATACGGTGGAAGCGGAGGCGATGGGCGGCATTGTCAATTATGGCAATGAGACGGCTGGGCCCAGGGCGAAAGAATATATCTGCACGGAGCCGGAGCAGCTTCTTGGGCTTCCAGAGATCGATTTTACAAGGGGGAGGATCCATGAAGTGCTGCTCGCCTGCCGGAAGCTCAGGGAGGAAGGGGAACAGGTCGTGCTGCAGGTATCGGGGCCGTTTACGGTGCTGAACGTCCTGATCGATGCAAGGTATGTGTTCAGGGCAATGCGGAAAAACCCGGAACTTATGAAAGAGGTTTTCTGGAAGCTGGGAAATGAGGCGTACCGTTTTATGGAGGAGGCTAAAAAGTACGGAGTGCAGCTTCTAAGCTACGCCGATTCCTCCGGCGGGGTGAATATCTTAGGGCCTGGGATGGCAGAACAGGTCGTAAATGATTTTACTTATGGATACTTAAAGAAAGTGGAGGGCCTGGCGGATGGGCATACGCTCATCCTGCTCTGCCCGAAGACGACCCTTGCCCTTCTGGGGACGGAAAAGGCAGAATTTGTGGATATGGCGCTTCCGGGGGAGATGAGCTATGGGGAGGCGTGTATCTACATGATCGGCAAGGCAAAATTTGCCGGGCAGATGTGTATTAAGAATATCGGCTATCGGATCAGTAATGGGAATTTTAAAGCACTTGTGCTTAGATAACAGGGAGGGAAAACAGGTGAGCCCAAAAGAAGAATTATTGCAAAGACTGTCGGATGGAGTGCTGGATATGGAAGAGGAGGACGTCGCCGGGACGGCGAAAGAATATCTGGACGCAGGCTATCCGGCGTTTGACGGGATTATGGAGGGCCTGGTGGACGGGATGAACCGCGCGGGCAAGCTCTACGAGGAAGAGGAGTATTTCGTGACGGATCTGCTTTTGTGTTCGGACGCCATGTATGCGGGGCTTGATATCTTAAGGCCGTATCTTCCTGATGAAGCGGACGGCGAGAAGACGAAGGGCGTCATCGGGGTCGTGGAAGGAGATACGCATGATATCGGGAAAAATCTTGTCAAGATCATGCTGGAAACGGCGGGGTTTGAGATGATCGACTTAGGGCGGGACGTGCCGCTTAGGAAGTTTGTGGATACCGCGAGGGAAGAGGGCGCACGATTCCTCTGTATGTCCACCCTGATGACGACCACGATGGGAGGCATGGAGACGGTCATCCATATGCTGGAGGAAGAGGGGCTGCGCGATCAGGTGAAAGTGATGGTCGGCGGCGGCCCGGTCTCACAGAAATACGCGGACAGGATCGGCGCGGACGGCTATTCCCAGAATGCTGTGGATGCTGTGAAGCTGGCGAAAAGGTTACTGGATATTGCATAGGGGGAAGGATATGCTGACACCAAAAGAGCGGTTAAAAAAGATTATCGGGGGACAGGCCGTAGACAGGCCGGCGTGCATCTGTCCGGGCGGCATGATGAATATGGTGACGTCGGAGCTCATGGAGACGGTAAATGTCTATATGCCGGAAGCCCATACGGATGCAAGGAAGATGGCGGATCTGTCGAAAGCGGTGTATGAGAAGGGATGCTTTGAGAATTGCGGGGTTCCCTTCTGCATGACCATAGAGGCGGAGGAGATGGGGGCAAAGGTCGATCTGGGCTCCCGCATATATGAGCCGCATGTCGTCCAGTATGTGATGGAATCCGTCACGGAGTTTGGCAGGCTTAAGCCGATGGATGTGAACCACGGGCGCGCCAAAGTGGTGCTGGATGCGATCCGGATATTAAAGGAGGAGACACAGGGCGTCCCGATCGTGGGGAATCTTACCGGCCCTATCAGCACGGCCAGCTCTGTGATGGAGCCGGTGGCTTTTTATAAGGAGCTCCGCAAGAAAAATGAGGAGGCCCATGCTTATATGGAGTTCATCACAGAGCAGCTGATCGCGTTCGGCAGGGCGCAGATCGCGGCGGGGGCGGATGTGATTGCCATCTCTGACCCCAGCGGGACGGGGGAGATACTTGGGCCGAAGTATTTTGAGGAATTTGCCGTGAGGTACATCAATCGGCTTCTGGACGCGCTCCAGGAAGAGAAAATGGGGACGATCGTACATATCTGCGGGCAGATGAAGTCTGTGTACCAGCAGGTGGAAAAGCTGCACAGTGATGTGTTGAGCTTTGATTCCATTGTACCGATGAGGGAGGCGAGGGAGCATCTGAAGAACCGGGCGCTCATGGGCAATGTCAGCACCTATGCGCTGGAATTTGGCGATCCGAAGCGCGTGAAGATGCTCACCAGAGGATGCGTAAAAAACGGATCCGATATCATTTCCCCGGCCTGCGGGCTTGGCATGAAGTCGCCTCTGGCAAATGTACAGGCGATTCTCGAATGCCTGAAGGAGGCGTGAGTATGGCGTCCGTAACTATATTACAGACAGGACAGAGGATTGATTGCAAGGAAAAGGAGAATCTCCTGAAGGTGTTGCTGGGCGCGGGGATTTTTGTGGATAATCCCTGCAACGGCATGGGGCTGTGCGGAAAGTGCAAAGTCCGTGTCCTCGCAGGGGAGTGTTCCCCGATGCTTGAGACGGAGGAAAGATTACTGACGGAGACGGAGATCGAGGAAGGAATCAGGCTCTCCTGCATGACGGAAATCCTCGGGGATATCGAGGTCGGAATCCTTCAGAGGGAACGGAAGCACACGGTGCTTACTGGGGGCTTCATGCCGGAGTTTGAACGGGATGACTTTCAGGAAGGGTACGGAATTGCCATAGATATCGGCACGACCACGGTAGTCACAGCGCTTGTTGACCTGAAAAGCGGAAGGGAGCTTGCCGATGCGTCGATGGTCAATGCGCAGAAGCATTTCGGGCTGGACGTGCTTACAAGGATCACATATGAATATGAAAACCCGCAGGACGGCGCAAAAAAGCTCCAGGATGCCATCGTGCGCTCCATCAATGAGATGATCGGCGAGGTCTGCGAAGAAGCAGGAGCAGACCGGAGGGATATCCGGAAGATCAGCGTGGCGGCAAATTGTACGATGATGCATATGCTGCTCGGCGTTGACGCGCGCCCCATCGGGAAAGCCCCTTACAGGCCGGTTTTCCTGGATGCAAAGACGCTTCCCGCTGCTAAGGCCGGGCTGAGGGCGGGCAGGGATACGGTCCTGTACTGCCTTCCGCATGTGTCCGCCTATATCGGGGCGGATATCGTGGCAGGCGCTTATGTCTGCGGGCTGCAGAAACAGACGGGAAATGTCCTGTTCATTGATATCGGCACAAACGGGGAGATCGTGCTGGCAGGCAAAGGGAGGCTTTACTGCTGTTCCTGTGCTGCAGGCCCGGCTCTTGAGGGGATGAATATCAGTTCCGGGATGCGCGCGGCAGAAGGGGCTGTGGAGGACGTAAGGATCACAGAGCAGGGAATCAAGCTTGCAGTGATCGGGGGCGGAAAGCCCGCCGGAATCTGCGGCAGCGGGATCCTGGCCGCAGTGAAGGAACTGCTTAGGACCGGCATTGTGACCAAAAAGGGGGCGTTTATTAAGAAGGAATCGTTGGAAACTACGGATTACCGTTATCCGATGATCCGTATGAACGGGACAAAGCGGGAGTTTGTCCTGCAGGAAGACCCCCTCCTTCTGGTGACACAGGGGGATGTAAGGCAGGTGCAGCTTGCGAAAGGGGCTATCCTTTCGGGCTTTACGGCGCTCCTTAAAAAAGCGGGGATCTCAGCAGAGGGGCTTGACAAGGTGATGGTCGCGGGACAGTTCGGCGCACATCTTCCCGTGGATTCTCTGGTGGGGACGGGCATACTTCCCGAAGCCGTAAAAGGGAAGCTTGAGTATGTGGGAAATTCCTCCAAGACCGGCGCTTATATGGCGCTGATGTCACGGCGGGCAAGAAAAGAAATGGAAAGCCTGGCGGGAAAGATGGAATATATGGAGCTGGCAGAGACGGAAAATTACGAGAGGCTATTCGCGGAAAGCATGATCTTTCCAGAATACTGACGCCTGCTGCCTGTGGAAGGATTTTGAGCTTCGGCGTGCCAGGAGATGACTCATATCCGGAAGCGGGCGCCAGAAAGCCGCGCTGGAGAAGAGGAATGCTATATGGCGAAAGGAAAAAAAGAGGAACATTGTTACAGGATTGTATTCGAAGCTTTGGAACAGGGCGGAGACATCGAAAAAACTATTAAAACGGCCGCACATGGCCTGCAGGTCCCGGCGGCGGTTGTGGATCCCTACGGGGAAATTATCGCAGATGCGTACACGACACTTCTTTCGTTAGATGCAGAAAGCTGTAAGAAAGAAAGGCTCTCCTGGATTCGGATGATAGAGGATTATTACGTCAGGGACTTCGGCGCAGATGAAACGGATATCAGCCCGACTATTGTATGTCCGCAAGAATCGGGCGTCAGGATCCTAGATGCGGTTATAGTGAGGGGCGGGTTGGAAGCGTTTTGCCTTACCCTCCACAGCTCACAGGAAGAGGGCCGGTTTATCAGTCAGTTGATCAGCCGGGCGCTTTCTATCTGCTTCGGACAGAAAGAGGCCGTATATACGGTGGAGGATTCCGGTGCAAGACAGGTAGTGAGCAGGCTGCTGCTCGGAAAATGGCAGGGAGCGCTAGAGTATATGCCGAGGATTAGCGACGATATCTATGAGGCTTATGCGGTCCCGCCTTTTCTGCTGGCGGTCATAGAGACGGAAGAGGACAATCTAAGCATCCGGAAGCTTCGGAACTTGCTTGGGAAAAAGTATCGGAATATGCTTGCCTATATGGAGGAAACACGGCTCACGGTCCTTTTCACACAGGTGGATTCGCAGGAAAAGAAGGAGAACATCTGTATTTACCTGAATGAGCTGGTGGAAAACGGCGGCTGTTCCTGTGGGATCAGCGAGTTGTTTGAAAAGAGAGAACAGATACCGAATAAATGTAAAATCGTGGAGCGGATCATCCGCATTGGGCGAAAGGCAGACCCGGAGGGACATACCTATACGGAATACAGGTATTACATGGAGCTGGTCTGTTCTTATGCATATGAGGCAATCGGGGAGTCAAGCTGTTTCCACAAGGAATTAGAGCTCCTGGAGCGTGAAGATCAAGAAAAAGGGACGGATTTTTACAGGAGTCTGAAGGAATATCTCCTTGCAGAGAATAATGTGAATCTTGCGGCAAAAAATCTGTTTATCCACAGAAATACAATGGTATACCGGCTGGCGAAAATCCAGAGGCTTTTAGATCTTGACATTAACAACTGCGAGATTGCGCGGCGGCTTATGCTAAGCATACTGCTGCGCACATTCATATAATATATTGATGTTATGAGATAATTTGATAGCTTTTTTCTATAATATATGGTAAGATGTGCCTATCAATGAGATCGGAGAGGGAAGATGGAGCTAGTAAAGGAATTGCCGGAGATATTTGAACAGTTTGAAGAGCAGAAGAAACAGGCGTTTCTGGAGATCAAAAATTACAAGGACAGAGGCATTCCGGTGATTGGGGCTTATTGTTCTTATTTTCCCAGAGAACTCGTGATGGCACTAGGGGCAATTCCGATTGGTCTTTGTTCCTCTTCTAATGATACGGTTCCAATCGGGGAGCGGACGCTGCCAAAGAATATATGCCCGCTGATTAAGTCCAGCTATGGTTTTGCTGTGTCGGATCGCTGCCCGTTTTTTTACTTTTCAGACATTGTGGTTGGGGAGACGACCTGTGACGGGAAGAAAAAGATGTATGAGCTTCTGTCGGATTTTAAGGAGGTGTATGTGCTGGAGCTTCCAAACCGGCAGTCCGAGCTTGGCCTTAAGCTCTGGAAGGACGAGATCATCCGCTTTAAGGAATATCTGGAGGACCATTTCCGGATTGTCATCACAGACGATATGGTAAGGGCTGCAATCCATCTGAGCAATGAGAACCGCCAGGCCGTTAAGGACCTGTATGAAGTGATGAAGCTTGACCCGCCTCCGATGACGGGAAAGGAGCTGTTTAAAATCTTATATGGAAATAAATACCAGCTTGATCTTAGGAGGGTTCCGGAAACACTAAGCGGCGTCAAGAAAAAGCTGCTGGAGAGATATGAAAAAGAGCCGAGAATGGAAAAACGCCCCCGCATATTGGTTACCGGCTGCCCTATGGGCGGAGATTCCTCCAAATTGGTGGATATTATTGAGGAAAATGGCGCGGTGGTGGTAGCTTTTGAGAACTGTACGGGCATGAAAGCGCAGGACAGGCTTGTGGACGAGGATATGCCGGATGTATACCAGGCGATCGCAGAGCGGTATCTGGCCATCGGATGCGCGGTAATGACGCCGAATGACAACCGGATCGAGCTTCTGGGGCGTATTATTGATGAGTTCCGGGTAGACGGCGTGGTGGAGATGATCCTTCAAGGCTGTCATTCGGACAATATTGAGGCGGTGAGCGTACATCGGTTTATCCAGGAGGAAAAGCATATCCCATATATGGACGTAGTCACAGATTTTTCACAGGCTGACGTAGCACAGCTTAATACAAGGATTTCAGCATTTCTTGAGATGCTATAAGAAATTTAGTACACAGGAGAGAGCGTAAGAGACTCTCTTCTTTTTTTATTCACAAATCCTATAAAAAAGTAGAAAAATAGGTGGATTCTATGGCTAAAATGCACAAAGGGAACAGGAAATTTCGTTTTAAAAACCAATGAAACAAAAAACGGATTATGTTATACTTTTCACGTTGCGCAGAGATTGACAGTGACGCTCAGGGAGGGACGGAGTTGATCGAGATAAAAAACCTGAAAAAAATATGGGAGGACGACGGCAGCAGCGTTCTGGATGATATTAACCTCACGATTGAGGACGGGGATATCTATGCGCTTGTGGGGCGGAGCGGAGCCGGAAAGTCCACGCTTCTGCGCTGTATTAACGGCCTGACTTCCTATCAGGAGGGAAGCCTTATCGTGGACGGCCGGGAAGTGAAGGATTTCAGCGAGAAGGAGCTTCGGGAATTCCGCAGGCATGTAGGGATGATCTTCCAGCAGTTCTCGCTGCTGGAGCGGGAGACCGTTTATAAGAATGTGGCGCTTCCTATGCGGTGCTGGAAATATTCTAAAAACGACATCGACAAAAAGGTGAAAGAGCTTTTAGAATTGGTCGGGTTAAGCGATAAGATGAACGCGAAGCCCAGAAACCTAAGCGGCGGTCAGAAACAGCGGGTTGCGGTGGCGAGGGCCCTTACGATGGAGCCGAAGATCCTGCTCTGTGACGAGGCGACCTCCGCGCTGGATCCGAAGACGACGAATTCTATCCTTGACCTTCTTCTTGAAATTAATGAAAAGCTCGGAATCACAATCATCATTGTAACGCACCAGATGGAGGTTGTGAGGAGGGCATGTAATAAGGCGTGCATCCTGGAAAACGGCAGGATTGCCGATATCGGAAGCGTGCGGGAGATATTTATCAAACAGCCGGAGTCACTGAGACGCCTGCTGGGTGAAGAAGAACTGAAGCTCCCCAAGACAGGGCATAATATCCAGATCGCGCATCTGGTCAATGACATCCATGACGGGGAGCTGTTTGGAAAGATGCAGGCAGATCTGGATTACATCTTCCCTATCTTAGACGGAAAGATCATGGAATACCAGAAAGACAATATGGGCGTATTCGTCATTAATGTAGATGATGGGCATTTGCAGATGATTACAGATTATCTGGACGAGAGACATATCATCTGGCATGAAATTGAGCATATAGAACAGGAAAAGGCAGGTGAATAAGAATGGCGTTAAAGAACTATTCCATGTGGCAGCTTTTTCAGATGTTGATTGTACCCGCATTTATCGCAACAGTCAAGATGCTTGTTATCTCCGGGTTTTTTTCGACTTTTTTCGGTTTCTTCCTGGGGGTGCTGCTGGTAATTACCGAGAAAGGCGGCCTGTGTGAGAATATAGTCGTTAACAGAGTTCTGGACTTTATTGTGAATACGATCCGCTCTTTCCCATTTATTATCCTTCTGATCTCCATTATCCCGTTTACGCGGCTGATTGTGGGAACATCCATAGGGGATACGGCGGCGATCGTTCCGCTGACTGTAGCGTGTACTCCGTTTATGGCGCGTATTTTCCAGAACAGCTTTAAGGAGGTAGATCCGGCGCTGATTGAAGCGGCCCGTTCTTTCGGGGCTTCCAGGACGCAGATTGTCATGAAAGTCATGCTCAAGGAATCCGTGCCATCTATTATCTCCGGGCTGTGCCTTGCGATTATCAACTTGCTCGGCTGCACGGCGATGGCAGGGGCGGTCGGGGCCGGCGGGCTGGGGGCGACGGCTCTCACTTACGGGTACCAGAATTTTAACCAGCAGATCATGTATTCTATCTGTGTCATCCTGGTCATCCTTGTGGCGTTCATCCAATATTTCGGGGACTGGATTTATAAGAAACTAAAATAAATATTGGTAAAACCAGCAAAGCTGTTTTACATACATTTTCTATAAAAATATTAAATCATAATAGGAGGATTGTTATGAAACGTAAGGTACTTAGTTTGCTGCTTGTGGCGGCTATGACGGCAGTGATGGCGGGGTGCGGGAGCAATTCTTCGGATTCGTCCGGCTCTTCTGATTCATCTGAGGCGGAGGAAGCGGGCGAAGAGAGCTCTGACAGTGAGAAGGAGGTCATCCAGCTTGGCGTCCGCGACACAGCAGATCAGGTTGACGTAGTGATGGACGAGATTAATGCGGCGGGATATGAGGTGGAGGTCACAGTATTTGATGACAGCATCCAGCCGAATGTCGCGCTTGGTGAAGGAAGCATCGATATCAACTGGTATCAGCATGAGCCATATCTTGAAAGCTATAATGCAGAGAACGGGACAGATTTTGTGATGGTAGAGCCGAAGACTGCTGGCCCGCTGTTTGCGATGTATTCTGAGAAAATCGAGTCCGTGGACGATCTGCAGGATGGAGATACGATCGGCATCTGCAGCGACGCTTCCAACAAGGCGCGCGGGCTTCATCTGCTGGAATCCCAGGGGCTGATCAAGCTGGATGATTCCGTGGAGTCGCCGACGCAGTATGATATTGTTGAGAATAAGAAAAACCTCCAGTTTATCGAGGCAGATATGCAGGTGCTTCCGCAGTCGCTCCCGGATGTGGCGGCGATCGTGCTGGCTGGGGCGCATATGGCGAATGCCGGACTTGACGCGACCGATTATGTATGTGCCTCTGACGACACAGAGACTTACGCAGTTGGATTCGTGGTAAGGGCAGAGGACAAGGATGCCGAATGGGCGACCGGTCTTGCCAAAGCAGTGCAGTGCGATGCTCTGGCAGAATATTATGCGACGGAGAAGCAGGGAACGATGATTCCATTGTGGCAATAGGCTCAGGTGGTAAGATGGGGCAGGCAGATTCTGGCTGCCCTTTTTGATTTGGTAAGGAGAGGTCTTAAGATGGAACTGATGAAATCCGAGATGACGCCGAAGGAGCGGGCTTTAGCCTATGCGAGGGGAGAGGAGGTGGACCGGCTTCCCACGACATTAAGCGCCGGGGAAACCGCGCCGCCGTTATATGGGATCCCCATCAATGAGTATTACTTCTCCGCAGACGCTATGGTGGAGGTGGAGTCAAGACTCGCCGGGGATTTCCAGGCGGATAACATGGGGATGGGATTGGGGCTGCGCACGCTTGTGGAGGCGCTGGGAACTAAGCTTGAGTATCCGAAATACAGTGTCTCTTATATTGCCGAGCCGGTACTGAAGACATTTGACGACGTGGAGAATATGGAGCTTATAGATGTGGAAAAGGATGGGCGGTTTCCGATTATCGTGGAGGCGTTTGAACGGCTTCAGGAGCTGTACGGGGAGGAGCGCACTCTGGGAAGCGGGCTGGCAGGTCCGTTCACAACGGCGGCGGGGCTCATCGGAACAGAAAATCTTCTGAAGGCTACGGTGAAAAATAAGGAGGGCGTCCACAGACTTCTCCAGTACAGCACAGACTGTATTGTCAAGTGCTGCGCGGATCTTAACCGGAAACTGGGAATCCGCTTCACGCTGTCGGAGCCGATGGGTTCCAAAGACTTGCTGAGCAAGAGGCAGTTTAAAGAATTTTTCCTCCCGTATCTCAGGCAGTCTGTGGAGAGGCTGAATGAATTTCAGGGGGCAACAGGTGTCCATATCTGCGGGCATACGAAAGACCGCTGGGAGGAAGTTGTAGACGCAGGAATTTGCAGCTTCTGGGTAGATAACTGTGAGAGCTTAAAAGAGCTCAAGGAGAGTTACGGGCATCGCATCGCCATCAGCGGCAATGTAACGCCTGTAGACGTGCTGCGAAACGGGACAGTAGCCGAGATTGAAGAAAATGTGCGGCAATGTATTGCGGAAGCGGGAGACAATCCGTGCGGATATACCCTGTGTCCCGGCTGTACGACGCCCGTAGGCACATCGAAGGAAAATATGACCGCTTTTATGAATGCAGCTTTCACCTATGGCAGAGGAGCGAAAAAGGGGTGTATGCCAAAAGGGATTTCA
>CAZFSW010000012.1:0-12807 GCA_964521655.1 uncultured Dorea sp. | reverse complement strand
CGTCCCCGGCTTCCCCTTCTGGTTTCTCTGGAGCCTCGCCGTCCCCGGCCTCCCCCTCTGGTTTCTCTGGAGCCCCGCCGTCCCCGGCTTCCCCTTCTGGTTTCTCTGGAGCCTCGCCATCCCCGGCTTCCCCTTCTGGTTTCTCTGGAGCCTCGCCGTCCCCGGCTTCTCCCTCTGACATCTCAGGCGCTTCGCCGTCCCCGGCTTCTCCCTCTGACATCTCAGGCGCTTCGCCGTCTCCTCTGCCCGGGCCGCCGCCCATTCCCCCGCGTGTAAGCGTGGTGGCGTCCGTTATGAGAATCGTCTTTGTCTCTCCTGTTTTATCAAGCAGGGAGGACATATCCCGCCCGGCATCTGCTTCTGATGTACCCTGCGCATCCTGTGCATCCTGTGTCTCTTGCGTCTCTTGTGTGTCCTGTGCGTCCTGTGTATCCTGATCTGCGTCCGTCTCCTGGACAGCGTTGTCCTCTTCCGGTTCCGTCATAAGCCCCACTTCTATGGTGATGCTGTCGTCGGCAACCTCAATGACCTCCCCATATATTGTACCGGTATCTTCTGTAGCCCCGGTGTCTTCTGTGGTTTTGGCATCCTCTGTAGCGCCGCTTTTGGAAGAACAGCCGCCCAGCACAGACATCCCCATAAGCATAACTCCCAGCACGATGGCTGTATAACTGCGTTTCATAATATATCATCCTTTCTTTTCTTCATTTTTCCGTCTGCAAAGTATAGTTGCAAAACTTTAAATGAACCTAAAATATCTTATTATAAATATGTGAAAAAACTGTGTTCCTGCCCGGGACTGTCCAAAAGGCGCGGCTGGCATAGCCTGCCGCTACATCACCAAATGGCCAGAAGCAGTCCCCGCCACTCCAAAAAAATCACTCTGTAAAAATCAAAATTCACCAAAATCTTCTAACCCTATTGCATTTTTCTACAAATCCTGTATAATAGTCCTTACAAATTCGGTTAAGAAATACTAAACTTTTTGTTTATTATAATGTCGTTCCCACTGGAAAGGAGCCGCTCATGGAAATCGGGAAAAAACTAAAGGAGCTTCGCATCGCCAAAGGGCTGACGCAGGAGGAGCTCGCGGACCGCGCGGAGCTCTCCAAGGGCTTCATCTCGCAGGTGGAGCGCGACCTGACCTCCCCCTCCATCGCGACGCTTGTAGACATCCTGCAATGCCTCGGCACGACGACCGCCGAATTTTTCCGGGAGGACGCCGAGGAGCAGATCGTCTTTGGCGACGAGGATTATTTTGAAAAGATTGACGCAGAGCTTATGAACAAGACGGAGTGGATCATCCCGAACGCGCAGAAAAACCTCATGGAGCCGATCCGCCTCACCTTAGAGCCGGGCGGCGCGACCTGCCGGGACGTCCCCCACGAGGGCGAGGAATTTGGGTACGTGCTCAAAGGAAGCGTCAGGATCCACGTCGGGAATAAGCTATACACGGCAAAAAAAGGCGAAGCCTTTTACTTCACGCCTCATTCCTGGCATTACATCGAAGCCGGGGGAACGTCCGGCGCAGTCATCCTGTGGGTCAGCTCGCCGCCGAGCTTTTGAAAATTTACGATAAGGAGGAAGCCCATGCCGCACAAGCTCATTGATATTGTAAATGTCTCAAAATCCTTCGGGGATAATCTTGTCCTTGACGAACTGGACCTCTATATCAGGGAAAATGAATTCCTGACCCTCTTAGGCCCCAGCGGGTGCGGGAAGACCACGCTCCTTCGCATCCTCGGCGGCTTCGAGTCGCCGGATACGGGGAAGATCGTCTTTGACGGAAAAGACATCACCGGCCTTGCGCCCAACAAGCGTCAGCTCAACACGGTGTTCCAGAAATACGCGCTCTTCACGCACATGACCATCGCGGAAAATATCGCGTTCGGGCTCCGGATCAGGAAGAAATCTGACAGCTATATCAAAGACAAGATCCGATATGCGCTAAAGCTTGTGAACCTCGACGGGTTTGAAGAGCGCACGCCGGATTCCTTAAGCGGCGGCCAGCAGCAGCGCATCGCCATCGCGCGCGCCATCGTGAACGAGCCGAAGGTGCTCCTTCTCGATGAGCCGTTAGGCGCGCTGGACTTAAAGCTGCGCCAGGATATGCAGTATGAGCTGATCCGTCTGAAAAATGAGCTTGGCATTACCTTTGTCTACGTGACCCACGACCAGGACGAGGCGCTCACCATGTCCGACACCATCGTCGTCATGAACCAGGGCTACATCCAGCAGATCGGCACGCCGGAGGACATTTACAATGAGCCGCAAAATGCGTTCGTCGCGGATTTCATCGGGGACAGCAACATCTTTTCCGCAACGATGGTGGAGGACCGCTTTGTGAAGATCTTAGGCGTGGTTTTCCCCTGCGTGGATGAGGGCTTCGGGAGGAACAAGCCCGTGGACGCGGTCATCCGCCCGGAGGACATCGACCTTGTAGCCCCCTCGGAGGGTACGATGAGCGGCGTCGTCACCTCCCTGATATTCAAGGGCGTACACTATGAGATGGAGGTGCTCGCCAACAACTATAAGTGGATCGTCCACAGCACAGATATGTTCCCGGTCGGCACAGAGGTCGGCATCCGGGTAGACCCGTTTGATATCCAGATTATGAAAAAACCGGAATCCGAAGATGAGGAGGCCGCCGCCATTGAAGAATAGGACAAGAAACTTAAAAGCGCTGCTTGCGGGGCCTTATCTCATCTGGTCCGGGGCGTTCATCATCATCCCGCTCATCATGATCGTTTACTACGGGCTGACTGACAAGGATGGAGGCTTTACCCTCGAAAACCTTGCGAAGATCACCACGCCGGAAAACCTGAAAGCGCTGGGGCTTGCCCTGCTCCTCGCCTTTGTGAGCACGGTGATCTGCCTGCTCCTCGCCTACCCGCTCGCCATGATCCTTTCCCGGCTGGGCGTGAACCAGTCGAGCTTTGTGGTGCTCATCTTCATCCTGCCGATGTGGATGAACTTCCTGCTACGCACGCTGGCATGGCAGAACCTGCTGGAAAAAAACGGGGTCATCAACCTCCTGCTTGGCTTCCTGCACCTGCCTGCCCTGGAGATCATCAACACGCCGTATGCCATCGTGCTGGGGATGGTCTATAATTTTCTGCCCTTTATGGTGCTGCCGATCTACACTGTGCTGTCCAAGATTGACAGCGACGTCATTGACGCGGCAAGGGACTTAGGGGCAAACAATGCGCAGACCTTCCTGCGGATCCTCCTGCCCTTGAGCGTGCCGGGCGTCATAAGCGGCGTGACGATGGTGTTCGTCCCCGCCCTGACGACCTTTGTCATCTCTGATCTGCTCGGCGGGAGCAAGATCCTCCTGATCGGAAATGTCATCGAGCAGGAATTTAAGCAGGGGAGCAACTGGCACGTGGGAAGCGGCCTCTCGCTCGTGCTCATGATATTCATTATTATCAGCATGGCGCTCATAGCCAAATATGATAAAGAGGGGGAGGGAACGGCATTTTGATCAAGAATTTTTTGCAGCGGTTTTATCTGGTTCTGATTTTTGTCCTCCTGTACGCGCCCATCGCCACTTTGATGGTGCTGTCCTTCAACAAGTCCAAGTCCCGCGCGAAATGGGGCGGGTTCACGACCAAATGGTACGCGGAGCTTTTTAAAAATGAGCAGATTATGAACGCGCTCTATACGACGCTTATTATCGCCCTCTTATCCTCGCTCATCGCTACTGTGGTGGGGACTGCCGCCGCCATCGGCATCCAGGCGCTGCGAAAGAAGTTCCGCACCGTGATGATGGGGATTACCAATATCCCGATGCTGAATGCGGATATCGTGACTGGCATCTCCCTGATGCTGTTATTCATCGCGTTCCGGTTTTCACTGGGATTTTCCACGATCCTGATCGCCCATATCACATTCAACATCCCATATGTGATCTTGAGTGTCGCGCCGAAGCTGCGCCAGACAAACCGAAGCGCGTATGAGGCCGCCCTTGACCTCGGCGCATCGCCGCTGTATGCCTTTTTCAGGGTGGTTTTCCCGGACATCCTGCCGGGCGTATCCTCTGGCTTTCTGCTGGCGTTTACGATGTCGCTCGATGACTTTATCATCACCCACTTCACGAAAGGGCCGGGCGTAGATACCCTCTCCACGAAGATATACAGCGAGGTGCGCAAAGGCATCAAGCCGGAAATATACGCGCTGTCCACGCTTCTGTTCGTGACGGTGCTGCTCCTTCTGATCCTGGTGAACATTGCCCCCGAAGAAAAGGGAACACCTGGCAAGGCCCTGTCAGAGGGAAGCCGCAGGCGCCGTCATTTCAGCCGTTTCATCCTGCGCAAGCTGGTTCCTGCGGCCATGATCGTCCTCGTCCTCGCCGGAGGCATCTTCTATGGCTTCCGCTCCGGCGCGGATGGAGGCGAACAGGTCATTGTGTACAACTGGGGGGAATACCTCGACCCGGATGCGATCACGATGTTCGAGGAAGAGACCGGCATCAGCGTTGTCTATGAGGAATATGAGACAAATGAGATCATGTACCCGAAGATCCAGTCCGGCGCCATCGCCTACGACGTGGTATGCCCTTCTGACTACATGATTGAACGCATGATTGAAAATGACCTGCTGGCGGAGATTGACTTTGACAATATCCCGAACCTGAAAAATATCGGGGAGACATATATGGAGCAGTCCCGGCAGTTCGACCCGGAGAACAAGTATTCCGTCCCCTACCTGTGGGGCACGGTCGGCATCCTCTACAACAAGACGATGGTGGATGAGCCGATCGACAGCTGGGGCGTGCTCTGGGATGAAAAATACAAGGACAATATCCTCATGCAGGACAGTGTCCGGGACGCATTCGGGGTCACGCTGAAATATCTCGGCTATTCCCTGAACTCCACAGACCTCGACGAGCTGACCGAGGCGAGGGATAAGCTCATCGAACAGAAGCCGCTCGTGCAGGCCTACGTCGTCGACCAGGTGCGCGACAAGATGATCGGCAATGAGGCCGCCATCGGGGTCATCTACTCCGGCGAGGCCATCTACACGCAGCTTGAAAACCCGGACCTGGAATACGTGATCCCGAAAGAGGGCTCCAACATCTGGATCGATTCGTGGGTCATCCCGAAGAATGCGAAGCACAAGGAAAATGCGGAGGCTTTCATCAACTTCATCTGCAAGCCCGAGATCGCGAAAATGAACTTTGACTACATCACCTACTCCATTCCCAACGAGCCGGGGCGCGAGCTGATCGAGGATGAGGCATTAAGGGACAGCCCGATCGCTTTCCCCGACCCGGAGGAACTTGCAAACTGCGAGACCTTCAAATACCTCGGTGATGAGAACGACGCAGTCTATAATGAGCTGTGGCGGGAGGTGAAGTCAAAATAAGCCCTGACCCATATCCTTAAATCAACGCCGCCACCAGCTTTCCCGCTACCCCCGCGCTTTCGTCCCGGTCCCGTCGCGCTTTCCGGCCCTTAAGCGATGTAAGGCTATCTCCTTCTCCCCATAATTCACTCTGCATTCCGTGCCTTCCTCGAACAGGTAGACATGCTCCAGCTCGTCCTTCTTCTTAAGCTTAATCCCCCGCACGCCCACGGCGCCCTTCTTTTTCTCCGGCACTTCTTCTGCCCCAAAGCGCAGGAAGTACCCTTCCCTCGTCTGCAGCGCTATCTGCTGCCCGTCGCTTACCACCTGGACGCTCACAAGCGCGTCCCCTTCCTGCAGCTTCGTGGCGGCGATCGTCCGCTTCGTCGCCTGGAACTCGGTTCCTTGCACTTTCTTTATCATTCCCTGTTTTGTTGCAAATAAAAACCTTGCAAAGCGCGTCTGCTCCGAATCGCAGATATACACGATATTTTCCGACGTGCTGTCATAATTGCTCACATTGTCGATCGGCTGCCCCTTGTCGCGGAATTTCCCAAACGGCAGATCCATCACCCGTACCTGGTGCATCCTCCCGGTATCCGTAAACACGCAGAGCTTCCCCGTATTCATGCAGCTTACGGCGCAGCGGTTCTCCGCGTCCGCCGCCTCCTTATTGCGCTCGTATGCCGCTGTATCGACCGTCTTCGCATATCCGAAGCGGTCCATGAGGAAGACGACCTCCTGCTCCTCCATTTTCTTCTCTTCGTAGACGGCTTCGGCGGCATTCTCAATCACCGTGCGGCGTTTCCGCGCGAACTGTTTCTTAAGCCGGTCTAAGTCTTCGATGATGACCTCCGCCATCGAATCATAATTGTTGAGGATGTCCTCATATTTCGCGATATTTCCAAGCGTCTCCTCGTGCTCCTTCATAAGCGCCTCGATCTCCAGGCCGATCAGCTTATACAGGCGCATTTCCAGGATCGCCGCAGCCTGTCGCGGTGTAAAGCGCAGCATCGCCGCCATTTTTTTAGAGATCCCGGACTTAAAATGTATCTTCTCCGTGACGCCCTTAGTCAGGCACTCCTTCGCGTCATTCACCGACTTGCTGCCGCGCAGGATCTCAATGATCAGGTCGATCACATCGCACGCCTTGATCAGCCCCTCCTGGATCTCCTTTTTCTCCAATTCTTTGGCGAGCAGCGTCCGATATTTCCTCGTGGCAAGCTCGAACTGGAAATCCACATGATGCTCGATGATCCGCTTAAGCCCCATCGTCTCCGGCCTGCCGCCCGCCACCGCGAGCATATTGACGCCGAACGTATCTTCAAGCCGCGTTTTCTTATAGAGCAGGTTGATCAGGTTTTCTGCGTCCGCGCCGCGCTTCAGCTCAATGACGATGCGGATGCCCTCTTTGGAGGACTGGTTGGAAATGTCCACGATATCCGAGGTCTTCTTCGACTCCACGAGCGCGCACACGTCGTTTAAAAACTTGCCGATCCCCGCGCCGATCATCGTGTACGGGATCTCGGAAATGACGAGGCGGCTCTTCCCGCCCTTCATCTCCTCCACCTCCACCTTGCCGCGCAGACGGATCTTTCCCACGCCCGTCTCATAGATATTCAAAAGCTCGTCCTTATTCACCACGATTCCCCCCGTCGGGAAATCCGGCCCCTTTACATAGCGCATGAGCTGCCTTGTGCTGATGTCGTCATTCTTCATATATGCCTTAACCGCGTCGATCACCTCGCCCAGGTTGTGGGTGGGGATGCTGGTCGCCATGCCGACGGCGATACCCTCCGCGCCATTTACGAGCAGGTTCGGGATGCGCACCGGCAGCACCTCCGGCTCCTTCTCCGTCTCGTCAAAATTGGGCAGAAAATTCACCACGTCCTTGTCCAGATCCGCCAGATACGCCTCCTGCGTAAGCTTTGCAAGCCGCGCCTCCGTGTAGCGCATCGCCGCCGCGCCGTCGCCTTCGATAGAGCCGAAGTTCCCGTGGCCGTCCACCAGGACCATCCCTTTTTTAAACTCCTGCGCCATCACGACCAGCGCCTCATAGATGGAACTGTCGCCGTGCGGATGGTATTTTCCCATCGTGTCCCCGACGATACGCGCGCACTTGCGGTACGGCCTGTCAAAGCGGATGCCGAGCTCGTGCATGTCGTAGAGCGTCCTCCTCTGCACCGGCTTCAGGCCGTCCCGCACATCCGGCAGCGCGCGGGCGATGATCACGCTCATCGCGTAGTCGATATATGATTTTTTCATCACCTCCGAATATTCCGTCCGGATGATCTGCTGTGAATCCTGCATCGCATTTCCTCCCTCTTACACGTCCAGCTCTGCCTCGGTCGCGTTCTCGCAGATAAATGTGCGGCGCGGCGGCACTTCGCTTCCCATCAGCATCTCCGTCACGCTCGACGCCATCCTCGCGTCCTCGATCTCCACCTGCTTCAGGATCCGCCGCTTCGGATCGAGCGTCGTCTCCCAGAGCTGCCCGGCGTCCATCTCTCCCAGCCCCTTATACCGCTGTAAGGTAAAGGGGCCGTCGTGGGTCTTCCGGTACTTTTCAAGCGCCTTGTCGTCGTAGAGATACTCCTCCTCCCCTTTCTTCGGCATCGCCTTGTAAAGAGGCGGCATGGCGATGTACACATGCCCCTCGTAGATGAGCTCCGGCATGAACCGGTAAAACAATGTCAGAAGCAGGGTGGAGATATGCGCGCCGTCCACATCGGCGTCCGCCATAATGATGATCTTATTGTAACGCAGCTTTGTGATGTCAAAATCGTTGCCGTACCCCTCGGAGAACCCGCAGCCGAATGCATTGATCATGGTCTTGATCTCCGCGTTGGCAAGGATCTTGTCTATGCTCGCCTTCTCCACATTCAAGATCTTCCCACGGATCGGCAGGATCGCCTGATACGTCCGGTCCCTCGCCGTCTTTGCCGAGCCCCCGGCGGAGTCCCCCTCGACGATAAATATCTCACATTTTTCAGCGTCGCGGCTCTCGCAGTTCGCAAGCTTGCCGTTACTGTCAAAGGAATACTTCTGCTTTGTGAGGAGGTTTGTCTTTGCCTTTTCCTCGGTCTTTCGTATCTTCGCCGCCTTTTCCGCGCAGCCGATGACCTTCTTAAGGCTGTCCAGGTTCCGGTCAAAATACCGCACGACCTCGTCTCCCGCCACCTTGCTGACCGCCCTCGCGGCGTCCGGGTTGTCGAGCTTCGTCTTCGTCTGCCCCTCGAACCTCGGATCGGGATGCTTGATGGAAATCACTGCCGTCATGCCGTTTCTCACGTCCGCGCCGGTAAAATTCGCATCCTTTTCCTTGAGGATCCCAAGCTCCCTCGCGTACTGGTTGATGACTGTGGTAAACGTCGCCTTGAACCCGGTCAGGTGCGTCCCGCCCTCGCCGTTATAGATGTTGTTGCAAAAGCCAAGCACATTCTCATGGAATTCGTTCACATACTGGAACGCGATCTCTACCTCGATTCCCTCAGAGCTTCCCTTAAAATAAACCGGCTCATGCACCGTTTCCTTCTTCGCGTTCAGTTCACGGACAAAGCCCAGGATGCCGTCCGGCTCGTGGTAGACGGCGCGCTCCCTTGACTCCCCCCGCAGGTCTTCAAAGATAATCGTAAGCTCCGGGTTCAGGTAGGCCGTCTCGTGCATCCGGCTCTTGACCTCCTCCTCGCGGAACCTCGTCTTTTCAAAAATCGTGTCGTCCGGCAGAAAATTGATCTTCGTGCCGGTCTTCCTCGTCTTGCCAAGCTTCGGGAGCAGCCCGTCTTCAAGCTCCACGACCGGGACTCCCCGCTCGTAGCGGTCGTGGTGGATGAACCCGTCGCGGCTTACCTCCACGTCCATATAAGCAGACAGCGCATTGACGACCGAAGAGCCCACGCCGTGAAGCCCCCCGCTCGTCTTATACACCGAATCGTCAAACTTTCCGCCCGCGTGCAGCGTCGTGTAGACCACACGCTCCGCCGGCATGCCCTTGGCGTGCATATCCACCGGCACGCCCCGGCCGTTGTCCGACACCGTAGCGGATCCGTCCCGCTCCAGCGTCACGCGGATTTCACTGCAGTACCCCGCCAGATGCTCATCCACCGCATTGTCCACGATCTCATAAATCAGGTGGTTCAGCCCCTTCGTGGAAATACTCCCGATATACATCCCCGGCCTTTTGCGTACTGCCTCCAGCCCCTCCAGTACGGCGATGCTGTCCGCGTCATATGTATGTTTTCCTGCCATAATCCCGGTTCCTTTCCCGATATGCCCCGCCAGACGGCGCTTACAGGCACATTTTCCATACTGGTGTTATCTTAGCACAAAAAATTGTGGAAAGCAAACAGAACCCCTTGTACATCCCGGAATTCCTGCGCCTGAGGCCGCGTTCGGCCATCTCCATCGCAAACAATTGCGGCGCTTTTCATGGAGACGAAATCCGATGCCTAAGAAGACTTTATGGCGTCAGCACGCTATCCAGTGTGTCGGCCAAGAGCTCCATCGCCCCGCGCATCTCCTCCACCGTATTCGTCTGCGCCCCCGCCTCGATCAACAGGGTCTTCGGCATCAGGTTCATGTTGTAGCAGTACCCGCGCAGATAAATGTGCCGCGTAAATCCGGGGTACAGCTCCATCGCCTTTAGCTGCATCTGCAGGGAAAACGCAAGGTTATCCTGAATATACGGATTATACAGATAATCGATGTCCCCATTCTCCTTCGTGCGGCTTAATCCGTTAAAAAACATAATCTGCGCTACCTGTTTCCCGTTTACCTCCGTAACCAGGTGTGTATCGTCCGCCACCCCGTCCCTGTGCAGGTCGATCAATACCTCGATGCTCGGATTCTCCGCGAGGATCTTCTTCACCTCCGGCTCCGCCAGGTCATAAGCCTTGCTCCGGTCAAGATTCCCGTCAATCAGGTCGTACACCCCTTCATGGTGCATCGTGGAAATGCCCCTCGCATTCAGAAGCTCCGTAAGATACGCCCCCATTCCCATAATCGTCGTGCTGGCGTCTCCCGGCGTCGAATCCGCGAACGCCTCCTGCGAATGCGTGTGGTAAATGAGCACCTTCGGGCCGGAGCCTTCCGTGTCGATCCTCATATCCTTGCTAAGAAGCGCTTCCGCATTGAGCTCCTCCGGGCTTGTCATCGTCGTGCTGTCCACGACATAAAAATTACTGACAAGATATTCATAATTCTGAAGCTTGTCAAGCGACAGGTCGGTCCCGCTCCCCGGCGCCTCTGCCGCCTGTGTTTCCTCCTCCCCGACCAGGTTGCCGTTTTCATCTACCGCATTCTCATCTCCCGCCTGCTTCGCAAGGATCATCTCATAAGTCTCCTGATCCTCGATATCCACCTCCATCGTCTCCTTCTCTCCCACAAAAGTCCCCAGCGGGACAAGGCGCATCGCATACTTTGCCACCCGCTCCCCAAAGGATGCGCCCGCGCCGTCCGACATATAGGCAAATCCCGTGAGATAGCTTCTCTGCGCCTGTGCGAGCATCATTTTATCAGGGCCTGCCATGAATTTACCCACGCCCTCCAGACTTAAGCTTTTTCCCGCATGGACTGCGGCATATAACAGCAGGATCCCGCCAGCCGCCGCCATGAGGATCCGGCTTGCCCTCTGCATTCTTTTCAACTGACCACTTCCGTCGCCATTTCGTCTTAACACTATATGACAAAGGAATTTACATTATGTGCATGTCCTCCCCGAGAACAGCAGGTTCAGCGCCTCAGAAATCGTAAAGCTGATGCGCTTCACCGTCTCGTCGATATCCTTCGGGGTCACAAACAGCCCATTCAGATGCGGGGAAATGAGCTCCTTCACCAGCTCGTACTTCTCTGCGGCGTTATATCCCTGCATCACGACCGCGACCCCTTTTAGAGATTCCGAAGACTCCAGCGCGGCGATAAAATTTTCCATCGTATCGTTCACGATCGTCGCCGCATCCACCACCGTCGGCACGCCGATCGCCAGCACCGGGACGCCCACCGTCTCCTCCGTGATGGCGTTCCTGTGGTTTCCCACCCCGGAGCCCGGATGGATCCCCGTGTCGGCAATCTGGATCGTCCGGTTCAGCCGCTTCGAGCTGCGCGCCGCCAGCGCGTCAACGGCGATAATGAGGTCTGGCTTCGTCTCCTCTGCGACGCCCCGGATGATCTCCACCGTCTCCATCCCGGTCTGCCCCGTCACCCCCGGCACGATGGCGCTGACCAGACGGACGTGCTCCTCGCCCATCGCATATTTCCCGTATTCCTTCACGATATGCCGCGTAATGTTCAGGTTGTCCGCCACATAGGGGCCGAGCGCGTCCGGCGTCACCTTGCGGTTCCCAAGCCCGACCACAAGCACAGAATAATCCTCCTGCCCCCGCTTGATGAACCGCGACAAAAACCCCGCAAGCTCTGCGGATATCTCCCGATGGTATTCCTCGTCCGGCGCCGCCATATTCGGCGCTTCCATCGTGATATAAGTGCCTGCCGGCTTCCCCATGGCCTTCGCGCCGTTCTCCGTCTCAATCTTCACCGTCGTTATCTTGATCTCGCGCTCTTCATCGTACTCCTCCTTTAGCACGACCCCCTGCACCTCGACCTGGTCCGATTCAAACCGCTCCTTCTGCTCCAGAGCCAGATCCGTCCTGATACTATACTTCTCAATCATCTCATCTCTCCCTCGCTCGCTGAGTACACTGTAATTATTTTTTGCAATATTTCCCGAAATATGTATTGACAGAACAAAGAGCTTGGAATAAAATAATCTCGTGTGTTTCGTTAGGACGTCCGTGTCCGGCTCTAACGAATCAAAAACCGATGTATTGGAGGTGGACAAATTGGCGAATATCAAATCTGCGAAAAAAAGGATTTTAGTAAACGAGACGAAAGCCGCCAGGAACAAGGCGATTAAATCCAGAGTGAAAACCAGCGTGAAAAAGGTCGAGGCAGCCGTTGCCAAAAAGGACTCCGCTGCAGCCGCAGAATTACTGAAAGCCGCAGTTGCCGAGATCAGCAAGGCCGGGAGCAAGGGCGTATATCACAAGAATACGTGCTCAAGGAAGATTTCCCGCCTGTCAAAGGCCGTAAACGCGATTTCCTGATAAAGAGACAAAAAGAAATGTAACGCCAAACGGCGCAAGAAAAACAGACAGCCATACCGTCATGTGGCTGTCTGTTTTTGTCTGTCGGCAGATATCGTCCGGGACGGCTATTGGCTATTGTACTGACGTCTCAGCCGTCTACCTCTTTTCCGGCACTTCCTGTCCTTCCTGCCTGCAGATTTCGTCAAATTCGCTGATCGCATCCTCCGAACCCATCATCCAGAGAGTGTCGCCCGCTTCAATCAGGGTTCCCGCCGTAGGCAGCTCCAGGATCTTGCTATAAGGCGTTTTTAACCCTACAATCAGGCAGTGATAGCGGTCCTGGATCCTGGATTCACGGATCAGCTTATCACAGAAAGAG
>CAZFSW010000011.1:0-12889 GCA_964521655.1 uncultured Dorea sp. | reverse complement strand
TGAATACTTCATCTCCTCTGCAGCCTTACCAATGGACATCATAACACGATTATCTATTCTTGCGTTGGCCGCCGTACACAGGGCAGAAGAGAGCGCAATTCCAAGATCTAAAGTTACAAACGCGCATGTACCGCCAGCTTTTTTACAGCCCGCGCAATCGCCAAAGCCACAATAACCGCAATTGCCTACTCCACGCACTGCCCGTTTTGCTCCGATTAAGACTACTGCCTGTGCATCTCTCAAATTCATAGCGTCCCTTTTGTACCATGACTTTCCTTTATCAGCAAATTTTCTCTCACCGATTTCATCCATTTTTTTTGCAAGCTGCTCCTTCTCTTCATCAGTAAGCACCAGCGTATAGATAGTATCCTTTCCGGTTGCTTTCGGCGCGGTCCTGGCTGCGGCACACATTTCTGCTGCAATCTGTAACAGTGCAGTTTCTTCCATTTTTTTACTTCCGTATAACATTATTTTTTCCTCCTTCGTCTTATAGTGTATATACACTATATATTGTATTTTAATGATTGTCAAGCATTCTGATGCAATTTCATAAAATTATTTTATGTGTAAACAGAGAAGCTGCACAGCAAGGATTTCCCTTGAAAAAATTTTTCTCCTGTTATATAGTAATTCAGTGAAAGGGGACAATCACCATGACAAAAAAAAACAGCAGCGATTGCCACTGTATTCATATAAGGCGCGCATCAAATGCCGTTACAAAGTACTATGACAGTGTTTTGAAAAAGGACGGGCTTACCTTGAACCAATATTCTATCCTTTGCAATATCCAGTCCATTGAACCTTGCTCTGTTGCCGGCCTTGCCCGCACTGTACGGCTGGAAAGGACGACATTGGTTCGCAATTTGAAACCACTTTTTTCTTCAGGGCTGATACAGGATGATGCTCCTGCCGGGAACAGAAAAACCCAAATTCACTTGACAAACGCCGGCCGTGAAAAACTTTCATATGCTAAAAAAGAATGGGAACATGCACAGACTCATTTAGAAGATTATATGGGCAGAGACGTGCTTCAAACATTGACAGAGTGCCTGTTGAAGCTAGAACGGATTAATGAGTAGTACAGGCCATTTTAATTAGATTTTGAATATTGGATAAAGCAGGACAGGAATCTGGATGGATTATGCAAGCGCCTCCCATTTTTCATAGAGCTGCTCCAGCTCTCCTGCAATCCGGGCTTTTTCTGCCGCGAGCTCCTGGCATTTCACAGAATTGGTAAAGACGTCCTCCTGCGTCAAAAGCGCGTCGATCTCGCCGTCGCGCTCCTCTAAGGCCGTGATGCGCTCCTCGGTTTTCTTCAGGTCATTCTGGCGTTTCCTCTCCCTTGCCTGTGCTTCTTTCTGCTCTTGCCAGCTTAGCTTAGCGGCGGAGATGGCGCCGGGCGAGGGCATCCCTGCGCTGTTGTTCGTTGCAGGATGCCTGTCTGCAAAGGCAGCATCCCCGATATGGGCGGCGGACCCTTTGGCAGAGACCACAGGGCCAGCGGCATATGCGGCGGTCAGTTCTTCTTTCTTTTCCAGATAGTAGTCGTAGTTTCCGATATAGTTTACGAATGTGCCGTTCACAAGCTCCAGGATCCTTGTAGCGGTCTGGTTGATAAAATACCGGTCATGGGAGACGTAGAGCACGGTGCCGGTATAATCGTTTAACGCCCGCTCCAGGATTTCCCGCGAGGTGATGTCCAGATGGTTGGTGGGCTCGTCAAGGATCAGGAAATTCGCCTCCGAGAGCATGAGCTTGGCGAGGGATACGCGCCCGCGCTCCCCGCCGCTTAAGTCTCCGATCAGCTTAAATACGTCGTCCCCGGTAAAGAGGAACGCCGCAAGCATATTGCGGATCTGTGTGTTGTTCAGGGACGGGTAGTCGTCGGAGATCTCGTCGAAGACCGTTTTGTCCATGTGAAGGACGTGGTGCTCCTGGTCGTAGTAGCCGATCTCTACGTTCGCGCCGAGCCGGAAGCTTCCGCAGTCCGCCCGCTCCACCTGGTTCAGGATCTTAAGCAGCGTTGTCTTCCCGGTTCCGTTGTCGCCGATGACCGCGACATGTTCCCCGCGTTTTATCTCAAAGTTTGCATCGGTAAAAAGCGTCTGCGGCGGAAATGCCTTGCCAAGATGCTCCACATGAAGCACGTCGTTTCCGCTGATTTTCGCGGGCTCTAGCGTCATATGGATCTCCTGGCGCGGTTCTGTGGGCTTATCTGCGGGGCGCATCTTTTCCAACAGCTTCTCGCGGCTCTCTGCGCGTTTGATGGATTTTTCCCGGTTGAAGGAGCGGAGCTTTTCGATCACCGCCTCCTGATGCTTGATTTCCTTTTGCTGGTTCAGGTATTCTTTCAGACGGATATCGCGGAGTTTTTGTTTTTTCGCGGCAAAATCGCTGTAATTTCCGGAATAGCTTACAAGCTCCCCGTTTTCTATCTCAATGACCTTCGATACGACGCGGTCAAGGAAATAGCGGTCGTGGGAGACGATGAGCGCCGCGCCCGGACTATTCATCAGGTAATTTTCCAGCCACGCGATGGAATTCAGGTCCAGATGGTTGGTGGGCTCGTCGAGGAGCAGGATGTCCGGCCTGGCCAGCAGAAGCTTCCCAAGCGACAAGCGGGTCTTCTCTCCCCCGGAGAGGGTGGCGGCGGGCTTGGAAAAATCATCTTCCGAAAAGCCCAGTCCCTTAAGCACCCCTGTGATCTCGCTCTCGCAGGCATAGCCGTCCGCTTGCTCGAACGCGGTCATAAGCCTGTGGTACGCCTCCATCTGCCGCTTTAGCGCCTCGCCGCTTAACTCCTGCATTTCCCGCTCAAGGGAGCGGAGCTTAAGCTCCATCTCGATGACGTCGGCTTTGGCGGTACGGATCTCCTCGTAAATGGAATTGCCGCCGCCGGTTTCCTGATGCTGGGCGAGATAGCCGATGGTCTTTCCCTTTGCAAGGACGACATTCCCGCTGTCGGGGTCAAGCTCCCCGACAAGCATCTTCAGTATGGTTGTCTTGCCTGCGCCGTTGATTCCGACAAGCGCGGCTTTCTCGTGGTCTTCTATCTGGAAGGAGCCGCCCTCTACGATAACGGCGTCCCCGAACGCTTTGCTGATGCCGTGGCATGAAAGTATCATAATATCCTCCTGTCTCTTTCATTATATCGAAATCGTTTGACTTTGCAAATACAATTTTATATAATAGCCGTAGATACATTCTGAGAAGAAAGGTGGCTATATCATGCAGCAGGGCAGAGAGATTTCTCAGGCGGTCATACGGAGGTTGCCGAGATATTACCGATATCTGGGCGAATTATTGGAGAACGGGGTCGAGAGGATATCCTCGAATGATTTAAGCAAGCGGATGAAGGTAACTGCGTCTCAGATACGCCAGGATCTGAATAACTTCGGGGGATTTGGGCAGCAGGGTTACGGATATAATGTAAAGTACCTATATACGGAGATCGGCAAGATCCTGGGCCTGGAGCAGAACCATAATATGATTATTGTCGGCGCGGGCAATCTGGGACAGGCGCTCGCGAACTACGCGGCGTTTGAGAAGCGGGGATTTGTACTCCGGGGCCTGTTTGACGTGAACCCGAAGCTGCAGGGGATCCAGATCCGGGGCGTGGAGATCCGCATGATGGATGAGCTTGCAGATTTTGCAAAGAATAACGACGTGGAGATTGCGGCGCTCACGATTCCGAAGGAAAAGGCGATCGAAGTGGCGGGCGTGCTTGTGGAGAACGGGGTGCGGGCAATCTGGAATTTTGCGCACATCGACCTGAACCTGCCGGAGCATATCATCGTGGAGAACGTCCATCTGTCGGAGAGCCTGATGCGGCTGTCGTACAATATCTGCCGTTATAAGGAAGAGCATGGTGAGGGACTGAAATAATACCAGGAACGTGTAAGGAGAAGAGCGTAGGTAAAACGGGCTTGTCTTTACACGTTTTTTACAGTAGCAAAACAGAAGCATATGGACAAGGTTACGGAGGTAGGAAATCATGAAATATCTGCCGGACGGCGCACAGATGAAAGCGGCGGACCGCTATACGATAGAAACACTCGGGACGCCGTCGCTTACGCTGATGGAACGGGCGGCCTTTGCCTGCGTGGAGGTACTCAAGGAGAAGGAACTGGACACTTCGCGCGTCTGTGTCGTGTGCGGCTCCGGGAACAACGGCGGGGACGGGCTGGCTATCGCAAGGCTCCTGCTTACTGAAAATGTGGACGCTGTAGCGGTGATGGCAGGGAATCCGGCGCATTTTACAGAGGAGTGCGCGTATCAGAAGAAACTGCTTGAAGAGGCGGGAGGGACGCTGATTAGCGAATTTCCGGAAGATGAATATAGTATCATCATAGACGCGGTTTTTGGAGTAGGGCTTAGCAGGGAGGTCACAGGGGCGTATGCAAGGCTGCTTGACAGGATGAATGAGGCGGCGGGAGCTAAGGTCGCTGTCGATATCCCCTCCGGCGTGTCTGCGGATACGGGAGCTGTGCTGGGAACCGCTTTCAGGGCTGATTATACGGTGACGTTCCAGGCGCAGAAGCTGGGGCTTGTGCTCTATCCGGGGAAGGACTGCGCAGGGGAGGTCCTAACGGCGGACATCGGGATCTCCGAGGAGCCCTTCCGCGATGGCCAGCGGGTGGCGTGCGCGCCGGAGCCAGCGGACTACAGCGCGATGCTGCCGATAAGAAGGGCAGATTCCAACAAGGGGACCTTCGGAAAGGTTCTGATGATCGCCGGGAGCAGGGGAATGTCGGGAGCCGCCTGCTTCAACGCGCTGGGCGCGTACCGTGTGGGGGCGGGGCTTGTCCGCATCTACACGGCAGAGGAAAACCGGACCATCCTCCAGACGCAGCTTCCGGAGGCAATCGTGACGGCCTACGACTCCTTTGACGAACACGAGCTGCTCCGGCTGCTTGATTGGGCGGACGTCGTATGCATCGGCTCCGGGATCGGGACGAGTGAGACATCCCGGAGGCTTTTGCAGACCGTGCTGGAGAACGTGGAGGTCCCTTGCGTCATCGACGCGGACGGCCTCAACCTCTTAGCAAAGCACTGGGAGTATCTGGCGAAGCGGAGAACGGGGAAGGTGATCCTGACCCCGCATATGAAGGAGTTTTCCCGCCTCACCGGAAAAAGCGTGGGGGAGATCCGGGCGGACCGGGCGAAGCTCCTGAGGGACTTTACGGCAAAAGCAGAAGTTACCTGCATCCTCAAGGATGCGAGGACGCTCATCCTGTCCGGGGATGGAAAGCTCTATGTGAACCTCTCTGGCTGTGCGGCGATGGCGAAAGCGGGTGCGGGAGACGTCCTTGCAGGAGTCGTGGCGGGACTTCTGGCACAGGGGCTTAGCGCAGAGGAGGCCGCCGTGCTGGGCGCTTATCTGCACGGGCGCGCGGGAGAATATGCGGAACAGGAAATCGGAAGCTACAGCGTGATGGCGGGCGAGATCGCCGGTGCGCTGGGAAATGTGATAAAAGTGATAAAACAAATGGGAGGTACAGAAAGGAAATGAAGCAGTATAACAGGGTATGCGCGAGGATCGATCTGGACGCCGTGGAGTACAATATGGAAATGATGAAACATCATCTCCAGGACGGGGTCCGTATGCTGGCGGTCGTGAAGACGGACGGCTACGGGCATGGCGCCGTACAGATCGCACGGATGCTGGAGCCGAAGGAGTATATCTGGGGATATGCTGTGGCGACGCTGGATGAGGGGATGGTTTTAAGAAGGAGAGGGATACAAAAGCCGGTTCTCGTGCTCGGATGCATTTTCCCGGACCAGTGGGAGGATATGATTGAGAATGAGATCCGCATGACCGTCTATACGAAGGAGCAGGCAAAGGAGGTTTCGGCGCTCGCGCAGAAGCTGGGGAAGAAAGCCTATATCCACATCAAGCTGGATACGGGCATGGGGAGGCTTGGCTTTGCAGTCCGCAAGGAGAGCGCGGAGCAGATCGAGGAAATCAGCAGGCTTGCGAATCTCATACTGGAGGGCATGTATACCCATTTTGCCAAAGCGGATGAGACAGACAAGGAATTTACGAAAAAGCAGCTTCAAAGCTACCTCTATATGAAGCGCGCGCTGGAGGAGCGGGGCGTCCGGTTTGAGTATTACCACTGCTCGAACAGCGCGGGGATCATCGACGTGCAGGAGGCGAACCTGGATCTTGTGCGGGCGGGCATCTCCGTGTACGGGCTGTATCCGTCAGAGGAGGTGAAGAAGGAAAATGTCCCGCTTAAGCCTGCGATGGAGCTTATCAGCCACGCCGCCTTTGTGAAGTGGGTGGGGCCGGGGACGCCGGTCAGCTACGGAGGCACTTATGTGACAGACAAAGATACAAAGATCGTGACTGTTCCGGTGGGCTACGGGGACGGATATCCGAGAAGCCTCTCCAACAAGGGGTATGTGCTGATCCACGGGAAGAAAGCGCCGATTATCGGCAGGGTCTGTATGGATCAGTTCATGGTGGACGCAACAGACATCGAGGATGTGAAATTTGGCGATAAGGTTACGCTGGTCGGGAACGACGGGGACGAGACGCTTCCGGTCGAGACGTTAAGCGAGTTGTCTGGGCGGTTTAACTATGAATTTGTCTGCGACCTGGGAAAACGGGTCCCGCGAACCTTCCTCCGCCACGGCGAGGTGGCAGAGCAGATGGATTATTTTGACTGACCCGCATTTTCCTGAAACCTGGCAGAATACTTCCGAAAAAGGTGGAAATACTAATTTTATCTTGGAAAATCGGAGTGTGAGCGAAAGTGCAGGTAAGGCGCGGCGATGTGTTTTATGCGGATTTAAGCCCGGTGGTGGGCTCAGAGCAGGGCGGGATCAGGCCGGTACTGATCATACAGAATGACGTGGGCAACAGGCACAGCCCGACGGTGATCTGCGCGGCGGTTACTTCGCGCATGAATAAGGCGAAGCTCCCTACCCATGTGGAGCTTGACGCGAGGCGCTGCCAGATCGTGAAAAATTCTGTGATACTTTTGGAGCAGGTAAGGACCATTGACAAGCAGAGGCTTAAGGATCTTGTCTGCCATTTGGATAAAGGGATTATGCACAAGGTAGACGAAGCTTTGAAGGTTAGCTTCGAGCTTCCTACATAACAAAGGAGTTAAAAGATAAGCAATATGGAAGATGGCAGTTTATTTGGCCGGATGAGGCGGCTTTTCCGGGAGGATGAGGCGGACGATGCGCTCCTTAAGGAGACGGCGAAGCTCATCCGCAATATATTCCGGTATATGGATAAGGATGCGAAGGATATCATGACCCACAGGAGAAATATTGTGGCGGTGGACGGAAAAGAGACTTTGGAGGATGCGCTCGCGTTCATGCTGAAGGAGCCGCATTCCAGATTCCCGGTCTATGTGGACGGAATCGATGAAATCATCGGCTTCATGCACCTGAAGGAGGCCATGACCTGTTATATGAAGCCGGAGCTTCGGCGCACGCCGGTCATGGAGCTTAAGGAGTACATACGGCCGGTGCGGTTTATCCCGGAGACGCGCAGCATCGATGCCCTGTTTAAGAGAATGCAGGCGGAGAAGATCCATATCGTGATCGTCCTCGATGAGTACGGGCAGACCTCCGGGCTGGTCGCGCTGGAGGACATTTTAGAGGAGATTGTCGGGAATATCTTTGATGAATATGACGAGGTAGAGGAGGAGCTGCTTTCCCAACCGGACGGGAGCTATCTCGCGAGAGGCATGCTGGAGTTAGAACGGCTGGAGGACATCACGCCCATCGTGTTTGAGAAGGAGGAGTACGGGACGCTGAACGGCTTCCTTGTCGCGCAGCTTGACCGGATCCCCGGGGAGGACGAAAGATGCGTCGTGGAGTACGAGGGATACCGTTTCACTGTGCTGGAAGTCAGTGACAATACGATTCAGAGAGTGAAGATTGAAAAACTGGCGGAAGCGTGATAGAATGAATGCATGTGAGATTTCAGATCAGAATATAAATACAGGGAAAGGGACGGAGTATGTCAGGACATTCAAAGTTTGCGAATATTAAGCACAAGAAGGAGAAAAATGACGCCGCGAAGGGTAAGGTTTTTACGAAGCTTGGGAAGGAGCTTGCGGTCGCGGTGAAGGAGGGCGGAAGCACAGACCCGGCGAATAACAGCAGGCTTCGGGACGTGATCGCGAAAGCAAAGGCGAACAATATGCCGAACGACACGATTGAGAGAAATATTAAAAAGGCGGACGGGGACGCGGCGAGCTATGAACATATTACATATGAAGGGTACGGGCCAAACGGAACCGCGATCATCGTGGAGACGCTGACCGACAACCGCAACCGCACGGCGACGAACGTGAAAAACGCATTTACCAAAGGAAAGGGAAATGTGGGTACGCCGGGCTGCGTGTCGTTCATGTTTGACAAAAAAGGGCAGATCATCATTGATAAAGAAGAGTATGAGTGCGATGCGGACGAGCTTATGATGACGGCTCTGGATGCGGGCGCAGAGGATTTCCTGGAAGAGGAGGACAGCTTCGAGGTGCTGACAGGGCCGGAGGATTTTAGCCAGGTGCGCCAGGCTCTGGAGGACGCGGGCGTTCCGATGGCGGCCGCCGAGTTGACGATGATCCCGCAGACATATGTGGAGCTTACGCAGGAGAAGGACATCGCGGCGATCCAGAAGACGCTGGATTTGCTGGAGGATGACGATGATGTGCAGAATGTCTACCACAACTGGGAGGAATAATGGAAGAGAACAGCAAAGAGCAGATACAAAAGGAGCTTATCAGCCTGTTTGAGGATATGCTGGGGCAGCTTGACCTTTTTAAAAGGGCAACCTACAGCGGCGCGTTTAAGAAAGGCTATGAGAGGCATAAACAGGTGATCGCAGATATTGAGGAGCTCTGCGGATCCTGCAGTTCCGAGGAGGAGCGCGCACGGGTGACGGAAGAGCTTGCCGCAGTCCTTCCGGATTATGCAAAGGAACGGTCTGATAAAGCAAACAGGTTTAAACGGACTCAGCTGTCTATGGACTATAACCTGAATATGGCTGTGTATGTGGTCCCGATGCTGAATTATACAAAGGCGGAGGGATGCGAGAAAGTCTCCCGCCGCATGGTCGAGCTGTGGAACGAGAAGAAAGCCTCCTCTATGGAGCTCGGGTTTTCTCCCTCTTATGAACATATTGCAGACAGCTTTCGAAAAGGTATTTTTGGTCTTTTCAGGAGGTAATTCTTAGATGTGGGCGAGCGTCAGAATTGCCATCTGTGCGGTTGGGGTGTCCCAGGCTGGCCGCTGTGTCCTGCCATCTCCACCGCAAACGCTTGGAACAGGTATAAAAAAACGGAAACATTTCCATACTAATATCAGCGTGGTTTATGCCAGACAGGTATGGAGGTGTTTTTTGTATGGAAGCAAGGAAGAACAAGGAAGAAGAGCAGAACGGGCAGATTAAGGAAATGGGGAGCTTGAGCCTGGAGGAAAATAAAGAGAAGCACAGGATCAAGCTTCTGACGATTATCGGGGAAATCGAGGGGCATGAGGCGGTCTCCGGCAGCACGAAAGCGACCAAATATGAGCATCTCCTGCCCATGCTGGCGGAGGTGGAGGACAGCGATGAGATCGACGGGCTTCTCATCCTTCTCCATACGATGGGCGGAGATGTGGAGGCGGGGCTTTCTATCGCGGAGATGATCGCGTCTCTTAGCAAGCCGACCGTCTCCCTTGTGCTTGGCGGAAGCCATTCCATCGGCGGGCCGCTCGCGGTGGCGGCGCAGTATTCGTTTATCGTGCCTACGGGAACTATGATCATCCATCCCGTGCGGAGCAACGGTATGTTTATCGGCGTGCAGCAGAGCCTTCAGAATATGCTGCGCACGCAGGACCGGATTACCGGGTTTCTGGCGGAGCACTCCCGGATGAAAAAAGAGCGGGTAGAGGAGCTGATGCTGAATCCCACGGAGCTTGTGAAGGATGTGGGGACGCTTTTGGAGGGGGAGGAGGCTGTCGCGGAGGGCTTGATCGACGAGGTAGGCGGGATGAGCGACGCGCTCTTCAAATTGCATGAAATGATTGACAGGCGCAGAGGGAAAAAGGACAAAATTTAATAATGACAGAGTTTGCTGAAAATGTTATACTAAATATGGTGTGTTCCAAAACAAACCCGAATGATCCGCGGCAGCGGCAGATAGCACATGGCTTGCTGTGCGGCGGCTGTGGAGCGTTTGGGATAGAGGGAGTCAGCCATAAGGGGGAGGGAGCATGGCTTCAAAACCGAAAAAGAAGAAAAAGAAAACGGCGGCAGAAAAGGACTTCTTAGGGGAGGAGATCGTCATATGGGCTGCGCTTGCCGTCAGCATCCTGCTCGTCATCAGCAATTTTGGGCTTGGCGGGCGCGTGGGCGCGCTGGCGTCCGGATTTTTGATGAATTCATTTGGCTGGATGGCATATGCGTTTCCTTTTGTGCTATTCGGGGCAGTTGCATTTATCGTTTCTAATAAAGGAAATTCTGCCGCATATGCGAAAGCGGCTGCGGCGGTGATATTTTTTGTTTTTGCATGCCTGTTTTTTGAACTTGTGAGCGAGGAGGGCGGGCTTCTGGGATATGCCCTTGCGGGCGTCCTGGTTCCTGCGGTCGGCGTGGCGGGTACATATGTGGTCACGGTGATCTGCATGATTATCTGTATCGTAGTCATTACAGGGCGTTCCGCACTTAAGGGAGTACGAAGCCAAAGCGGGCGGGCGTACCACAAGGCGAAGGAGGACGCGGCGAAAAGGCAGGAGGCCGCGAAAACCAAAAGGGCGCAGAAGGAGGCAAAGCCTGCCAAAAGCACAGGGAGGCGTGGCCGCCATGTGGAGGGGGTATCCTATGACACGGAGCTTGTTGGGAAATCTCCTGAGATGAGGGAAATCACGCCTGAGAAAAAAGAGCCTGCCAAAGAGCCGTCCTTTGTTATCAATCGGGGCGCGGAACCGGAGCCTTTGCCGGATCAGGCTTCTGAAAAGGAGCAGATCCCTGCAAAAAAGCAGCTGTCAAAGACGGAGCGGATATCCGGGACAGGGCAGGCCCGCACGCCGGAAGAGGGCGATTTGGGGCTCCCTTCTGCGGACGGTATCTGCCCGGAGCCCGCAGCGGGAAAGAAGAGTTACCGGCTGCCGCCGCTGTCGCTTCTGAAACGGGGCAGCAAAAAAGGCGGGGAGTCAGACGAGGCGCTGAAGAAGACGGCGTTGAAGCTCCAGCAGACTCTCGCGAATTTTGGGGTGCATGTCACGATCACGGATATCAGCTGCGGCCCTTCGGTCACGCGCTATGAGCTCCAGCCGGAGATGGGCGTGAAGGTGAGCAGGATCGTGGGGCTTGCCGACGATATTAAGCTGAACCTCGCTGCCGCCGACATCCGCATCGAGGCTCCGATCCCGGGCAAGGCTGCGGTAGGCATCGAGGTTCCAAATAAGGAAACTTCGGCGGTTATGCTTAGGGACTTGCTGGAATCGAAGGAATTTAAAAGCAGCCCGTCGAAGCTTGCATTTGCCGCAGGCAAGGACATCGCGGGCAAGACTGTGGTGGCGGATATCGCCAAGATGCCCCATGTGCTGATCGCGGGCGCGACCGGCTCCGGAAAGTCTGTGTGCATCAACACTCTGATTATGAGTATCCTGTATAAAGCAACGCCGGAGGAGGTCAGGCTCATCATGATTGACCCGAAAGTGGTGGAGCTGAGCGTGTATAACGGGATCCCGCACCTGATGATCCCCGTCGTGACCGACCCGAAGAAAGCGGCCGGGGCGCTCAATTGGGCGGTGGCGGAGATGAGCCGCCGGTATCAGGCATTTGCCGGGGCAAATGTGCGGGATATAAAGGGCTATAATGATAAAGTCCGCTCCATGCCGGAGACGGAGGAGGAAAAGCCAAAGCTTCTGCCGCAGATCGTCATCATCGTAGACGAGCTTGCAGATCTGATGATGGTGGCGTCCGGGGAAGTGGAGGAGGCCATCTGCCGCTTAGCCCAGCTTGCAAGGGCTGCGGGGCTGCACCTGGTGCTGGCGACGCAGCGGCCGTCTGTGAACGTCATCACCGGTCTCATCAAAGCCAATATGCCGTCCAGGATCGCATTTTCCGTATCATCCGGGGTGGATTCCCGCACGATTATCGACATGAACGGGGCGGAGAAGCTTCTCGGAAAGGGCGATATGCTGTTTTATCCCGCCGGGTACCAGAAACCCGTCCGGGTGCAGGGATCCTTCGTGTCAGACCAGGAGGTGCAGGCCGTCGTGGATTATCTGATACATAATAACGGCGACGCCGAGTATGATGAAGAGATCGTAAACCAAGTCAATACGGCGGATGTGGGCGTGACGCAGGAAACGTCGGCACAGGACGGAGGGCGCGATGTGTATTTTGCAGATGCGGGGCGTCTCATCATTGAGAAGGACAAGGCTTCCATCGGGATGCTGCAGCGTTCGTTTAAGATTGGCTTTAACAGGGCCGCCAGAATTATGGACCAGTTGTGCGAGGCGGGAGTCGTCGGAGGGGAAGAGGGCACAAAGCCGAGGAAAATCCTGATGTCTCCCGAAGAGTTTGAGCAGTTTGCCCTGGAACATATTTCATAATTTTTTTGTGTGGAAACCCGTTTTTGGAAAATCCGCCTGTAAAGAGGGACGTCCTGACGGACGGAAAAGGAGAGAAAGAAGCGGCGCGGAAGTAGGAGTAGGAGGTTTGTGCGGCGATGAAATGCAGCTATTGCGGACGTGAGATACCGGAGGGGGAATTATATTGTGGAAACTGCGGAAGGGAGGCTTTTGCGGTTCCAGAGTATAGCCCTTTAGACGATATGCTTACCGCGCAGATAAAAGTAGGGGTATACGATGAGGATGGGGAGAATGCAGAGACACAAAGAGGCGTGAGCTCCGGGAGAAATGCGGGTTC
>CAZFSW010000010.1:9346-13075 GCA_964521655.1 uncultured Dorea sp. | reverse complement strand
AGCGCCTCCTCTACCTTCTCCCGCGCCCGCCGCGCCTGCGCGTGGTCCGCGCCGCTCGCGCTAAGCCCCGCTACAAGGTTCTCCCGCACTGCCACAGCGGGAAAATAAAAATCACACAGCTCCTTCTTGTGAGATACATTGACCAAAATCCCGCGCTCGTGGCAGTCGGCCGCGACCTGCTCGTTGCATCCCTCATCTGCGGCGCCAAGTACCAGCGCCGCGCCGTCCAGGACGCCCGCATGATAGCTGCCCTTGTCCCAATGCAGCCTGCCGCTTTCAGCGAGCGTCCTTATGTCCGCCGTGGCCTCGGGCGCGACGACCCTGATATCCGCGTCAAATTTCAAAAGGGTCTCCACCCTCCTCGTGGCGATCTTCCCGCCGCCGACGACCACGATCTTCTTTCCGGAAATATCTATAAATAGCGGAAAAAATACCTGGCTCATAGTCCGATTCCCTTTCCCTTCCCCGGCTTTTACGCCATATACAAAAGCGCGTTACAGATACATGCCGCGATGTTGCTGCCGCCTTTTCTTCCCGCCGCCACAATGTACGGCACATCCGAAAGCGCAAGGATGAGCTCTTTTGCCTGCACCACATTGACGAACCCTACCGGGACCCCGATGATCAGTTCCGGCTTCACCCGCCCCTCGCAGAGCAGCTCATACAGGCGGATGAGCGCTGTCGGCGCGTTGCCGATGGCGAAGATGAGCGGCTCTCCGAGCGCGCACGCCTTGTCCATGCTCGCCGCCGCGCGTGTCGTTCCTTTCTCCTTCGCTTCGCGCGCCACATCCTCGTCGGACATAAAGCAGTATGCCCGCCCTCCAAACTCCTGAAGCCGTTTCTTATTGATGCCGGAACGCGCCATCTGCGTATCGGTCACGATGGAAACTCCGCTTCGGATCGCTGATAACGCTTTCTCCACCGCATGTTCCGAAAACCGGAGATTCTCTGCATAGTCAAAATCCGCGCTCGTGTGGATGCACCTCTTGATGATCGGAGCCTGTCTTTCCGGCAGATACAGGCCCTTTTGCCCCAGCTCCTCCGTGATGATCTCGAAGCTCCTCTTCTCTATGTCCGCAGGGAGCACATTTTCTAATTCTTTCAACTTATCCATATGCTTATCTCTCCATCATCTCATAGATCCTGCCCATATCCAGATGCGCCCGCAGCGCATCCGCGAGCAGATCGTACTGCTGTTCTTTGAATGTCTGATAATCCAGCCCCCCGGGCGTGCCGGGAGGGATCCCTTTTTTCTGCGCCAGCGCCGCAAGCAGCCCGCCAAGAGCCTCTTTCTGGTCAAAAATGCCGTGGATATACGTGCCGCAGACATTGCCGCTATACGCCCCGTCCCGCAGCTCCTCCCCGGTCAGCACATTGCGGGCATGAAGCATAGGGGGAGCCGACCCTTTTGTAATCCCCATATGGATCTCATAGCCCTCGAACGCCTTTCCCTTCAACGCGGAAAATACGCCGTCCGCAGGGTCAAACACGCCAGATACCCTTGTCCTCGCTTTCTGGCCCGTGAACACCGTCCGGACCGGGAGGAGCCCCATGCCCCTTACCTGCCTTGCTTTTCCGCCATTTTCCACGCCGTCCGGATCTTCCAGCGCTTCCCCCAGCATCTGGTAGCCGCCGCAGATCCCCCAGATGAGTGTCCCGCCGCCGGCCGCCTTCTTCACCTTAGCCTCAAGCCCGTTCTGCCTGAGCCACAGCAGGTCTTCCACCGTATTTTTCGTGCCCGGAAGGATGATCATGTCAGGATGATGAAGCTCCGACGCCCGCTGCACATACCGCACGGATACGCCCGCCGTATTTTCCAGCACAAGAAAATCTGTAAAATTAGAGATCCGAGGCAGGCGGATGACCGCGATCTCGATCTGCGCCGCCTGTTCCCGGCCCGCAGGTTCCGGGACGCCCCCGCCGTGCCGCAGCTGGAAGCGCTCCGCAAGGCTGTCCTCATCCTCGATCTCTACATTCAGATACGGCGTAACGCCAATGACGGGAACTCCTCCGCGCTCCTCAAGCATGACGATCCCCGGATCCAGGATCGTCTTATCCCCGCGAAACTTATTGATGATCAGGCCCCGTATCCGTTCTCTTTCTTCTTCCTCCAAAAGCATCAGCGTTCCAAGAAGCTGGGCGAATACGCCGCCCCGGTCGATATCTCCCACGAGAAGCACGGGCGCGTCCACCATTTCGGCAAGCCCCATATTCACGATATCGTCCGCTTTCAGATTGATCTCCGCCGGGCTTCCCGCCCCCTCGATGACAATGACGTCATATGCTTCCTCCAGCTTGTGGAACGCATCCATAATATCCGGTATCAGCTTCTTCTTGTAGGCGAAATATTCCCTCGCCCCCATATTTCCGAGCACCTCGCCGTTGACGATGACCTGCGAGCCCGTGTCGTCCGTGGGCTTTAAGAGGATCGGGTTCATCATCACCTGCGGCGGGGTTCTTGCCGCCTCCGCCTGTACAGCCTGTGCCCTGCCCATCTCCAGCCCCTCTTCGGTGATAAAGGAATTGAGCGCCATATTCTGCGATTTGAAGGGAGCCGTCCTGTACCCGTCCTGCCGGAAAATCCTGCAAAGTCCCGCGCAGATCAGGCTCTTCCCCACATTGGACATCGTGCCCTGTATCATAATCCTCTTAGCCATGACAACAACCTCTCGTTCTCTTCTCTTTTACGCACCGCGATCCGGTAATATCCCGCTTCAAGGCCCCGGTAGCCCCGGCAGTCCCGGATCAAGAACCCATGCTCCAGCGCGAGCTCATAAAGCCCTGGTCTTCCGTGGAAGAACAGATAATTTGCCTCGGAGGGATAGGTATGGAATCCGAGTTTTTCCAGCTCTGCTTTCATAAAAGTGCGCTCCTTCGCGACAAGCGCCCTCGTCTCCTTCAGATATTCCGTCAGGCGGTACTCCCCGCAGTCCGTAAGCGCCGCCACTCCCCCCGCCTGCGCGGGGACAGATACATTCCACGGCTGCAGGACGCCCTTCATCCTCTGTGCCAGCTTCCGGTTTCCCGTGACTGCGTACCCCAGACGCAGCCCCGGCACGGCGAAGAGCTTCGTGAACGCCTTCACAACCAGGAGATTCGGAAATTCCCCTCTCCTGCGTATCAATTCATAGGTCCGGGGGGAGTCCGTAAAATCAAGAAAGCACTCATCCACCACAAGAAATATATCGTATGCAATACATTTTTCCAATATTTTATCAAGGATTTCCGGAGAAATCAGATCCCCTATCGGGTTATTTGGATTGCACAGGAACATCATATCTGTCTCAGGCGTGATCCAGTCTAAAATGTCTTCGCATATTGTAAAATCGTGTTCTTCTCTCAATATATAGTATGCTATGTTTGTTTTTACGGTTTTAAGGGCACTTTCATACTCTGAAAAGGTTGGCGCAAGAACAAGCGCGCGTTTTGGCATTTTCGCCAGCACAGCCGCGAAAAAAAGCTCTGCGGCGCCATTTCCGCACAAGACCTCCTCCGGGGACACGCCCTCAAAGCGCCCGATCGCCTCCCGCAGCCCGCCACACGTGATATCAGGATAACAGGCGATCTCCTGTGCCGACCTGCAAACCGCCTCCAGCACAGGCGCGGGCGCGCCCAGCGGATTGCGGTTTACCGAGAAATCCAGCACGCCCTGATTCCGATATATATCTCCCCCGTGGATCTGTATCTCCTCCATATATGCCCCCTGAAATCATTTTTCATCTGTGCGGC
>CAZFSW010000010.1:2096-9246 GCA_964521655.1 uncultured Dorea sp. | reverse complement strand
CCCGCGCCTCAGACGCCGTCCTTTGCTCACATCAGGATCACCGCCGCCCTTACCGCCCCGAACAGGACAAACGCAAACACCGCCGTCAGATACAGAAGCCTGTGCGCCCTCCGGATATCCAAAGGCTCTATCTCCCGGTTGGCGTCCCCGATCGTCGGCTTTTTGTGGAGCTCGCCAAAATACCACGCATCCCCGGCAAGCCGGACGCCTAAAGCGCCCGCCATGACAGATTCCGTCTGCGCCGCGTTGGGGCTTTTGTGGTTGTGCCTGTCCCTGCGGTAGACAGCAAGCGCGTTTTTAGCGTCCAGCCCTGCGGGCCACGCAGCGGCTATCATAAGCCACGCACAGATGCGCGACGGGATATAATTTGCCGCATCGTCAAGCTTCGCCGCCGCCGTCCCGAAGTAGCGGTAGGCCTCATTTTGATATCCTATCATGGAATCCATCGTATTCACAGCCTTGTAGCCGAAGCCGAGGACCGCCCCTCCGAGCATCAGGTAGAAAAGCGGGGCAACCACGCCGTCCGAGGTGTTTTCCGCGATGGTCTCCACCGCCGCCCTCACGACGCCCTCCTCTGTGAGCGCCCCGGTATCTCTTCCCACGATCATGGAGACTGCCCGTCTCCCCCCGGAGAGCCCCTCCTGTGTAAGTGCGCGGTATACCTTGTCGCTCTCCGTCTTCAGGGACTTTACCGCGAGAAGCTGCCAGCACATCAGCGCCTGAAGCCCTGCCCCCAGCCACTTCGAGACCTGATACGCCCCATACAAAAGCGCCCCCGGCACGAGCATGCTAACACACAGCACAAGGAACACCAGTAGGCAGCCGCCCGCCCGCTCACCTCTCCTTGTCTTCGGAAAACAGGCTCTTATAATTCTTTCCAGCCCGGCTATCAAATGTCCGATCAGCCGGACCGGATGGTACGGCCACGCCGGATCCCCCAGGATGAGATCCAGCACAAATCCCACCGTCACCGGAAGCATTCCCTGTAATAACAAGCTCATAGCCCTCTCCATTCCCTGTCTGATAATCATAATAGTTCCCACGAGGGACCGCGTATTTCCCCATAATAGCCATGATCGTCCCCCCGTGGACGACGAACGCCACACAAGGAAGCCCCTCTTCCATGCAATCCTGCACTGCAAGTCCGAAAGCACGGCAGCATCTTCCGGCAAACGCCTCCAGGCTTTCCCCTCCCGGAAATGGCAGCACGCCGCCGCTGTCTACCCACTCCTGATACGCGGGGCAGTCCGCAAGCTCCTGATAATTCTTATTTTCAAATATCCCGAAATCGCATTCCCTAAGCTCCTCAGCCACAGTAAATGTCCTGCCCGGATAGATGAGCGCCGCAGTCTCCACGCACCGCTTCATCGGGCTTACATAGATCTTCTCCGCATTGGGATAACACCTGCGGGCGAGGCGTTCTCTGATCAGGCGCACGCCCGCCTCGCACAGCGGCTCGTCCGTCCGCCCGATATATCTCTTCTTAAGATTGCCCTCCGTAATGGAGTGCCGGATCAGATAAACCTTCATATCCCGTTACCCCTTGATCTTCTGTCCGATTCCGCACACGACCCGGTACACCTTGTCCGCGTACACGGCAAGCTCCGTGCAGACACGTCCGGCCGCCTCCCGATAGGTCCTTAAAAAAGCGTCCGCAGGAACGATCCCGCATCCGAGCTCGTCGCAGACGATCACGATGTCGGGATTTGCGTCCGCAAGCTCCCCCGCAAGGGTCTTTACTTCTTCCCCCGCTTTCAGGCGGCGCTCCACATAAGACTGGAAATGATGGACGCCGCCGCAGCTTTGCAGTTCCTCTTTCCCACAGATCCTGCCATCCGCCCACGCGATATTTGGATATTTTTCCTGCGCATAAGCAGTCTTCCCCTGATATGCGCCCCCGACGATCAGTATCATGATCCCACCCCTGCTTTCATAACCATATCCGCCGCCACCGCTGCCGCAGCCATCCACAGCTCGCAAAGCTGCAGGAAATATCCCGCCAGATCCCCGGTAATCCCTCCGAATTTCGCGCGGGACATCCGGTAATAATAGAAAAATACTGCCGCTGCCGCCGCAAGGCTCGCCGCGCCGCAGGCCCCGCCCGCCAGCACGTCCAGCGCGCAAAGCAGCACAAGGTATATGCAGAGCACGGTTTTCCCGATCCTTTTCTCGGCATTCTGGGAAAATGTGGCGACAAACCCGTCTTTCTTCGCCATCGGAAAGCAGAGGACGGAAAGAGCGCTTAAGCTCCTCGAAACCATAAAGCTGACTGCAACCGCTTTTACGCTCTCTTCTGTCAGCGCAGAATAAACGCCCAGGCAGGCGAGTATATACACAAGCCCTGATATGACCGCAAATGCGCCGACATGGGAATCCTTTAAGATTTCCAGCCGCTTTTCCCTCGGACGGTAAGAGCCAAGCGCGTCCTGCACATCCAAAAACCCGTCCAGATGGATGCCTCCCGTGACCACGATCGGGATCAGCACGAGAACCACCGTGAAAAAGAGTCTCCCGCCCTGCATTCCCTGAGCACAGACGCGCTCCCCCACGAAGAAGACACCAAGCGTCAGAAGCCCGATCACGCCGCCGATCCACGGAAAACAAATCATCGTGTACGGCATACTTTCCTCGCTCCACAGGACTTTCCCCGCCGGAAGCCTGCTGTACATCGAAAATGCAATTTTAAAACTATTCCACAGCTTCTTCATCCTATTTGATCCTTATGGGAATCCCGCAGACGACCTCCGTAACCCTGTCCGCAAGCTTCGCCAGGGCGCAGTTGATCTTCCCCAGCAATTCCCGGTATTGTTCCGTCTCTTCGCTGTAATCATCAATATCCGAGCAGACTTCATTTGTCACGACCACAAGGTTATCCGTCTGTCCGGCCAGACGCCGGACGCCGGAAATGACCGCTTCATATGCCCGCCCATATGCATCCCCGGACATATGGACGCTCTCTGCCTCTTTTTGATCTGCGATATCGTCCCTGTACAGCTCGTTCGCGGTCAGGTTGGATACGCATTCCAGCAGGATCCCCCCGTTCTCAGGAAGCTCAAGCTCTGCGAGATCCCGATATCTTTCAACCGTGAGAAAGCCCGCGTCCAGGCGCTGCTCCCTGTGCCTCTTGATCCTCGCCAGCGCTTCCTCCCCTTCAGGAATCATTGCCGCCACATAGATAAACGGCAGATACCGGTCCGGGGCGCGTCCTTCCCCCGCCCGCGCCCCAGCGCGGACGGTCTGTGCCTCCGCATACACAGATTTCCCGCTTCCGCTTCCGCCTGTGATCAGATGTATCATCTGTCCTTCCCTCTCCTGCACGCATCGAGGAAAGCCTTTGCCACGTTCCTGTTTCCGCCATAGTGGATATGCGGATAACCCGCCAGCAGGGTATCTGTACTAATCATACACTCCCAGCTTCTTTCTGACAATGGCTTTTGTGCGGTAAATGCATGGCCGCATTCCTCTGAATCATAATAATGGAACTCATGGGCGGGGATCGCACCCGCCTCCTGCCCGAACACCGCGCCCCCCTGCAGCGTGATATAGCCGAACCTGCGAAGCGACTGCGTGCGGTAGCTTTTTCCCCTCAGCGCCCCCGCCATCTCATACCACTGTCCGTCCTCTCCCTGAAGCATTTCCTGCAGATACATAAAGCCGCCGCACTCCGCGATGCAGGGCGTCCCATTCTCAACCAGGGCTTTTACCTCCGCGCGCATCGCCCTGTTATCGCTTAAGCCTTTCGCATATAGCTCCGGGTAGCCTCCATATAAGAGAAGCCCGTCCAGCCTCCCCGGAAGATGCGCGTCGTGGAGCGGGGAAAAATAAACCGGCTGCGCGCCGAGCTTTCGGAGGATGTCGATATTATCCTGGTATAGAAAACAAAATGCCTCGTCCCTGGCAACGCCGATCCGAAGGCTCTCCCGCGGCCCCTCCGGCGAGTTTCCACGCGATTCTTCTGACGAATTCCCCTGTGACCCCTGCTCCGGCGCCGGAAGTTCTGAAGCGGAGTTTGCGAGCTCGATCAGCCCGTCGAAATCCAGCGTTTGATCCAGCGTATTTCCCAATATCTCCATCTGCCTGTGGAAATCCTCTATCTCACCCGGCGTCTTGAGCCCCAGATGCCTGCTTTCCAGCGTGATCTCCTTCAATACCGGGACATATCCGTACACCTTCACGGAAGTCTGCTCTTCAATCATCTGCTTCATCCTGCCATACAGCGCCGGGGACAGGCGGTTTAAGATCACGCCCCGGATATGGCTGTCGGGAGCTTTTGCCTTCCCTTCTTCTTCCGTTTCCCCACTGCGCTCCTGATAGTGCAAAAAGCCCTGGATACAGGGGACTACTGACACGCTCGCCCCCGCGCAGTCCACGATCAGCACCGCCGGGGCAGCGGAAACCTCCGCCACATCATAGGCGCTGGCAGTAGAAGAGATGCCTCCGAGCCCGTCGTAATACCCCATCACTCCCTCAATGACGGAAATATCCGAGCCCTTTGCATGTCTGGCGATCAGCCCGGGGATATTCTTTCTCCCGCACAGAAACGTATCTAAGTTCCGGCTGTCGATGCCCAGCACTTCCCTGTGAAACATCGGGTCGATATAATCCGGCCCGCATTTAAACGCTGTGACCTTCATCCCCCTGTTTTTCAGGCTCCACAGGATCCCGCAGGAGATCAATGTCTTGCCTGAGCCGCTTTTGCAGGCTGTGATCAATATTCTTGGGAGCTTCATATTTGGGAGTTTCATATTTCCCGCCCTTCTTCATCGCAGGTAAAGCTGATTAAAAATACCGGATTCTGCCCGAGCAGCATCTGATAATTTCCAATCTCCTTCGCTTTGGCGACCGAAATCTGCACCACTTCCCTTTCGGACGTCCGCATCTGGCGGCAGCAGGCCACAGCCTCCGAAAGCGTCTCAACGGTGATCGCGCTGATGACTACCCGTACCTTCGGATTCTTCTTCACGACGTCCCGGACGGTCTGCGCAAGCCTCCCGCCGCTTCCCCCGATAAATACGCAGTCCGGCGCGGGAAGCCCCAAGAGCGCCTCCGGCGCCTCCCCCAAAATGACATACAGATTATCGGTTTGAAACCTGCGGCTGTTCTGGCGGATCAGCTCGACCGCTTCCGGCTTCTTTTCCACTGCGTATACACAGCCCCGGCACGCCTGAAGCGCCGCCTCCACAGAGACCGAGCCCGTCCCCGCGCCCACATCATAGACGACAGAATCCGCGTGAAGCCGCAGCTTCGAGAGCACCGCGCTCCGCACCTCCGCCTTTGTCATGGGAACGTCGCCCCGGACAAAATCCCCGTCCGAAAATCCCCCGGACACCGGAAGCTTCCCCCCGTCTGGATTTTCCACATACACGACCGCCAGCCCGTTCCCGTCATAACTGGTATAATCCTTTGCCGCCCCTTTCAGGATATTCTCATCCTCATAGGAAAGGGACGCCCCTATAGCCACCGGGAGGTCTCCATAGCCCGCCCCGGCAAGGGAACTGCACAGCTTCCTCACATCCTGCGCGCCCCCCGTAAGCACGACGGTCTTTTTGTGGTTTCGGATGACCGAGACAATATTTTCCTTTCTCCCGTGGAGGCTTGCAAGCGCCGCGTCCTCCCACGCAACCCCGAGCCTCGCGCAGAAATACGCCACGGAGGAGATACCCGGGACCAGCCTCACTTCTATCTCCGGCTCTTCCCCCAGTAATTTCCCAAGCCTGTCCGCGCCGCTGTAAAATCCGGTGTCGCCAGACATCAGGACCGCAATGCTCTCATATTCAGGATGAGCCTTAATATAGGCGCGGATGTCCTCCGGCTTATAAGAGACGAACTCTGGCTTGCGCATGTCCGCCGCCGCTTCCAGCATCCGTCCCGCCCCAATCAGGACGTCCGCTCTCTTGCAGATTTCCTCCGCGCAGATCGTAAAGAACTCCCGCGCGCCGGTTCCAATTCCAACTATCGACACTTTTTGATTTGTTTTGAAATTATAATATTTCTTTAGCTTATTTATAATTTCTCCATAAGTGTATCCATGTTCTTCACGCTGCCTGCCGATCACAAGCAGGGTCACTCCCGCTTTCTGCGCCGCCTCATATTTCTGCGGGAACCCGCCGACTGCCCCCGAATCCTTTGTGACCATGTAGGAGATCTGGCAGTCTTTGAGGATCGCCAGATTCATTTCCACGGAAAACGGCCCCTGCATACAGATCAGCCTCTGCCCGGAGATCCCAAGCCCCATGCACTTCGCAACCGATTCCTGCGACGGCAGGATCCTCGCATAGACCCGCTTTTCAAAATCCGAAAGAGACGCATACTGTTCGATTTCCTTGCTCCCTGTCGCGAGCAGGATATTCCCCTGCGTCTTTTCCAGAAACCTCACCGCTTCCTCAATATTTTCCACATAAACCGCCTCAGCCCCCGCGCGGCCGGATCCCCGGACAAGGCGGAGATACGCCGCGCCAGAGTGCGCGCACGCCTCGCGCACATTTTCCGTGACCTCCCTCGCGTAAGGATGGGTCGCGTCGATGACAAAATCAGGCGCATATTCCCGCAGAAGCTCTTCCATCTGCAAACAGTCCATTCTCCTGCAGGACGTCTCTATGCCCCGCCCCTTTGGAAGCAGGCTCTCCCCGTACTCCGTAGCCACGCAGACCCGCACAGCCACGCTTTTTTCCGATAGATACTCCGCGAGGGCGCGCCCCTCCGTTGTCCCGCCAAATATAAGGATCCTGCCATCTTTCGCCTCTTTACTCAAAATGCACACTCCATTTCCGTACTGCCAGCGCGACGGTCACGCCCTCATGCACCTGTTTCCTTACGAGCAGCCGCCCGCCGCCCGCGCCTGTGACTGCACTGCGCTCACACACGTTGTCCGCGCCCGTCGTCTTTTCCACAAAATCTGAGGAAGAAAATTCTCCCTTCGCCGCCATCAGCTCATCAGCGCTGTAAGTCATAAACTCAAGCCCCCTGCGGCTGCAATAGGAGCGAAGCCCCTCTTCCCCGGCTTTCAGATCAATGCTCGCGACCTGTCCGATACTCTGCTCCCAGACGCCCGCCTGCTCAAGCGCGCACCCTACCGCCTCCGCAATCGCCTGTTCCCCTGCTCCCTTCCTGCACCCGATGCCGACGCAGACAGCGCGCGGGATCAGGCACA
>CAZFSW010000010.1:0-1996 GCA_964521655.1 uncultured Dorea sp. | reverse complement strand
TTCTGCGCCCGTCTCCCTGCAAAGAAGGAGAGCCAGCGCATTCGCGCCGCCGACATGCCCGGACAGAATAGGGACGGCATACTTCCCCCTCTCATCAAACACGATGACCGCAGGGTCAGTAAGCTTTGAGCGCAGATAAGGGGCTATCTGGCGCACTGCGATGCCCGCCGCGCCGACAAAGATGATCGCGTCACTTTCCCGGAACTGTGCCCCCACCCATTCCGACACGGAGCAGTCAAGCGTCTCCTGCAGACCCGCGCATTTTACCGAAGCCAACGCCTCATAGCCCTCTCTTTTCAGAATCCCGGCGAGCTTCTTTGCAAGTGCAAACCCCGTCCCTGTAAAACTGATAATCCCCGCTTTCACGATAAACCCTTTCTTTTCAGTGCTTCCCAAAGCGCTCCATAAACCCCTTTGCTCCTTCTGTCTCTCCCAATATCCCGTATACATTTGAGAATACGACCACCTCCACACAGAGGGAGTCCCCCGCGCGGCGCCGCAGATATTTCCCGATTGCATCCATCATCTGCGCCATGACCGCCTTTCTCTCCTCCTCCGTACATGTTCCGAGTGCGTCGTCCAGGGTCGCACAGTCCAGAAACGCCCCTGCCTTTTCCCCGGAAAGCCCCGCCCTGAGCGCGGCCGCCGCCAGAAGCTCCATCCGGCAGTCCGCCCACTTGGAATGTGTATTCATAATTCCCCCGGACACCTTGACCAGCTTCCCGATATGCCCGGCGAGCAGGACCCTGCGGCATCCCGCCTCCGAGAGCATGTCCAGCGTCTGGCCGATATAATTGCTGCACTTGATGGCCTCTGTGTCCTCGATCCCATATTCGCGCTTCAGAAATTCCAGTCCGTAGTTGCCAGGAGCAATGATGAGGGAATCCTTCCCCTCCGCTAACTTCACCCGGATTTCCGCGCGGATCGTGTCCAAAAGCGCCTGCTCGCTCATCGGCTCCACGACCCCGCTTGTCCCAAGCACGGACAGTCCGCCCTCGATTCCAAGCCTCGGGTTAAATGTCTTCGCCGCAAGCCTCTCCCCATCCGGAATGGAGATTATCACGCGCGCCCCCTGGGCCTTTTGTGCGCCAGCCTCAGCCAAAACTTCCTTTACTTCCTTTTCAATCATCTGCCTCGGGACTCTGTTGATCGCTGCCTGCCCCACCGGCTGGTCCAATCCCGGCTTCGTCACCCGGCCAACGCCCTTCCCGCCGTCGATCACAACCTGATTTTCCTTAATCCGGCTGACCATGCTGTACACCAGCACACCGTCGGTCACATCCGGGTCGTCGCCGCTGTCCTTTTTCACCGCGCAGGACACGCTGACAGGCAGGGCGCTTTCATCCTCATAGACAAAATGGACGTCCGTGATGTCGAGCAGCAGCGTCCTCCCCTTCGGCAGCCGCACCTGCACGCATTCCAGCCTCTTCCCCGAAAAAAGCATCTGCGCGGCGGCTTTGGAAGCCGCCTGTGCGCAGGTCCCCGTCGTATATCCCTGTCTGAGCTTACGTTCTTTCATCTCGTATCCTTCCTGTGCCCGGAACTGCCCATAAGTGTCCTGAAAACCGTCTGGAAATACAGGGGGAAAGGCTATGTACCCCCGCCTGTTTTGTTTTCTTGCAGCCCTCTACCGTGTATCCGCTTCCCACGCGACAATCTCCCCGCAGGCGATCTTCTCGCCGGAATCCCCGGACGGCTGGGTATGGAAATCATCCATTTTCCCATGGATCACCACCGTCTTCCCAATCACATCCTCCGGGTAGAACCTTGCCGTATAGACCGCCATCCACGCCGCGCCGTGATTGGAAAGAAGGGGCGGCAGGTCGCCCGCGTGCTGCGGGTGCGGCTTCCCCGCCGGGTCATAGTGTCCGCCTGTATCCGCAAACGGGTCTTTCGCGTCTCCCGTGCAGGAGGAGCCATCATGGATATGGAAGCCATGAAAGCCCCCAAAGTCCCCGGATTCTTCCGATCCTGCCGGGAGGCCGTACACCTCCGC
>CAZFSW010000009.1:0-13674 GCA_964521655.1 uncultured Dorea sp. | reverse complement strand
TGTTCCACCTGCAAAGTATAGCACAGGCGTATGCCAAAGTAAAGCCATTTATTCCCTGAGTTTTTGCAAAATTTTAATCTCTGCTTTTCCCTCTCACAAATGGATTATATCTGTAAAATGTGTCATCTGCCGGGGAATATTCCCGTTTTCAAAAATTCATAGTTGACAAAGTCCGGGGCGTGTGTTAGATTAGTAGTCGCGGAAAGCAAAAAACAAAGCAGAGTATCCACTCTCACCATAGCACGATCGGGTGACTATCGGTTTGATATTGGGCGCGGGATCTTTTGGGACGGCTTCTTGTGATGCGCCGTGGAGGTGGATAGTCTGGAACTGTCCATTTTTTATTTCATTTATGGGGGTGTACGACAATTAGCGATTTAATGATCAACGGGCAAATCAGGGACAAAGAAGTGAGAGTGATCGGGGAAGACGGAAACCAGCTTGGGATCCTGCCGATCAGGGAAGCGATGCGTCTTGCGCAGGAGGCGGAGCTCGACCTGGTGAAGATTGCCCCGAAAGCCCAGCCGCCGGTGTGCAAGATCATCGATTATGGCAAATACCGGTATGAGCTTGCCAGAAAGGAAAAGGAGGCAAGGAGGAAGCAGAAGACTGTGGAGGTGAAGGAGGTACGTCTTTCGCCCAATATCGATACCAACGATCTGAATACGAAGGTGAATAATGCCAGGAAATTTCTCACAAAGGGCAACAAAGTGAAGATCACCCTGCGATTCCGCGGGCGCGAGATGGCGCATGTCCAGCAGAGCCGGCATATCCTTGATGATTTTGCAAAGCTTCTGGCGGACGTTGCGGTGATCGAGAAGCCTGCCAGGCTGGAGGGCAGGAATATGACGATGGTTTTAACTGAAAAACGTTAAAAATACAGAAATGAATAGAAGGAGGAGCATATTATGCCAAAAATCAAAACAAAAAGAGCCGCTGCAAAGCGCTTTAAAAAGACGGGTACAGGGAAGCTGAAAAGAAATAAAGCCTACAAGAGCCATATCTTGACCAAGAAGTCCACGAAGAGGAAGAGAAATCTCAGGCACGCGACGATCGCAGATCCGTCAAATGCAAAGAATATGAAGAAAGTATTACCTTATCTGTAAGATAGGGGATTGAAGGAGGAATCAGACATGGCAAGAATCAAAGGCGGTTTAAACGCGAAGAAGAGACATAACAGGACTTTGAAGCTGGCAAAGGGATACAGGGGGGCGCGCTCCAAGCAGTACAGGATCGCCAAGCAGTCAGTCATGAGGGCGCTGGCGTCTTCCTATGCGGGGAGAAAAGAGCGCAAGCGCCAGATGCGCAGGCTCTGGATCGCGAGGATCAATGCGGCGGCAAGGCTGAACGGGTTATCCTACAGCAAGCTGATGCACGGGCTCAAGCTGGCGGACGTGGATATAAACCGGAAGATGCTGGCGGAGATGGCGGTCAGCGACGCGGAGGGCTTTGCGGCGGTCGCGGAGCTCGCCAAGAGCAAGCTCGCCAGCTAACTGCCGGGCGCTTTGGTTCATTTACAGAAAAAACATGGGCTGCCGTACTGTGGCTGATCAGCCGCAGGTATGGCAGCCTTTTTAATTTCGCATATGCTCCCGGTATTGGGAGGGGGTCATGTGTGTGACCGTGCGGAAATGTGAGGTGAAGGTATTCGTCCGCCTGAATCCGCACATGGTCGCGATCTCTTTGATGGTGCAGTCCGTCGTCTCCAGAAGGATCCGGGCTTTGGCGATCCGAAGCCGGAGCAGATAGCTGTAGGGCGGCTCGCCGATAGCTTTTTTGAACGCCGATATGAAATACGTCCTGGAAAGATGGCACATCTGCGCAAGGTCTTCCAGCTGGAGCTGCTCTGTATAGTGCTGGTTGATATAAGCGGCGACCTGCAGGATCCCCTGCTGGTACTCCGGGAGCTTCTTCGTGAGGGTTCCCTTTTTCCGGAATTCCTCTTCGACGAAAGAGGCGGTGATGAGCGCCGCCAGGTGATGCAGCTTTTCGTTGTCGCGCGCATCGCCGTTGGAAAATTCACCCTTGAACAGCCGGATGTAGTCTTTCTGCTCCTTTGTCAGTTCAAAACGCCAGCCGAAGGTTCTTCCGGCATATCCCTTTTGCCTCATAATGTCCTCGAGAAAATCCTTATCCACAACGATATTGTCATAGGAGATGTTGGTCAGAAGGGATTTGGCGCCGTGGTCCTGTCCGCTCTGCACAGGATAAACATAGCCGACTTCGCCGAAATATACGGTATCCTCACATATGACGAGCGGAATCGGCCCATACGGCACTAAGAATTCGTAGGCGTCGTGGCTGTGCCGGTAGGGGACGGAGGTAGACTCCGGAGAGTCGATACAGGAAGCAATTGAGAGTACCTCACAATAGTAGTGGTCGCAATTCCTGCTTACGAAATTCTTGTCGGCATGGTGAGCGGGAAATAAATGTGTAGGCTTTCTCATTATATACCACTCCTTTTTTTAAGCATACCATAAGAAGAATTTCAACTGTCATAAAATTGCTCGGAATATTATTGTTTGTTCGGAATATTAAGATTACATTTTTTGTTTGTCTGCCTTGCAGAAGAAAAGAAAACCGATGAGGAACATAAAAGAGAGGGAGCCGACCCCTGCGTTGGGGCTTCCGGTAAGCTGGCTGATCAGGGATACAAGGAAGGTGCCGAAAAACGACGCGCCCTTGCCGCAGATATCGAGGAGCCCGAAATATTCCCCGGATTTGTCGGCGGGGATGATCTGGGCAAAATAAGAACGGGACAGCGCCTGGACCGCGCCCTGGAACATGCCGACCAGCACGGCGAGCACCCAGAAATCAAACTGTGAGTCCAGCCAGACCGCATAGAGCGCGATGCCGAAATACGCGGCGATGCAGACTTCTATTAGCCGTGCGGAGGAGACGATCTTAGAGAGGCGCCCGAAAGCCAGCGCGCATGGGAACGCCACGATCTGCGTGAGCAGAAGCGCCAGCAGAAGCCCGGTGCTGTCAAGCCCCAGCGATTTCCCGTAGGCGGTCGCCATGTCAATGATCGTGTATACCCCGTCAATATAGAAGAAAAAGGCGAGCAGAAAGAAAAAGATTTTTTTCTCCCTGTAGATTTCTTTCAGGGATCTCCCCAGACGGGAGAAGCTGCTGCGCAGCACATGACGCCCTGCGTCGGCGTAGTGGACCTGCCGGTAATTTTTTAAAAGCGGGAGGGAAGCAAAAAGCCACCACACGGCGGTGATCATAAACGCGATGAGCATCGCCGTCCTCATGGCCAGGCCCAGCTTTTCTGCGTTCAGCACGATGACGAGCGACAGGATAAAGGGAATGCAGCTCCCGATATAGCCCCATGCATATCCGCCGGAGGAAACGTGGTCCATGCGCTCTTTCGTGGTAACGTCCGTGAGCATGGCGTCGTAAAAGATGAGGCTGGTAGAGAACGCGGTTTTGGCGGCGACGAAAATCACGAGGAAGATCAGCCACGAGGACGCCGCGCCGAGGAGCATGCAGGATACCACTCCGACGATAAGGGAAGCGGCGAACAGGCGCTTTTTAAAGTTCTTTGTGTCCGCGACCGTGCCAAGCGCAGGGCCAAGCACGGCGACGGCCAGCGTGGAGATGGAGATCGCGTAGCCCCAGTACGCGAGGTATGTGGAGGACTCTATCCCCGCCGAGGATGCCAGGTAGTCAAAATAAATGGGAAGGATCGTGGCCACAAGCAGCACGAAAGCCGAATTTCCCACGTCATATAGAATCCACTGCTTCTCCAGAGGGGTTAATTTATTTTTCATGGCAATCTCCTTTTTCCCTGTATCTTCTATCTGCGCAGGCCGGTTTTTTTATGCGCATGAATGCGTCCGCGCGGGCCGGGTTTTCTATGCGCATGAATGCGTCCGCGCAGGCGGGATATGTTACAGATATAATTCTTCCCAGTTATCGCCCGCCCCAAACGTCTGTAGGAAGCGGGGCGAAAGCGCCGCCCCGCGGTCTAAGACGTCCGTGTACTGCTGTACCAGGGACGCCGCCACTGTGACTGCCTCCGTGTACAGATGCTCCAGAAGGCCGCAGTAGCCCTCGCACGCCTCATTCTTCTCCGGCTTCATGATGAGCCCCTGCATGGAAGTGTAATTGCCGGTCAGCATAAGGGCAAGATACAAAAAAGAGCGTTTCCTGCTTCCCGGGGCGTGGAGCAGCTTGTGGCTTACGATCATTCCCTTCAGGGAGGACTTGATCTGGGCTGGGGTAAGCGGATCAAAGCAGGGAGCGATGACCTTTGCCGCCTCTTCGGAGGCGCGGATATGCCGGATCGGGATGTATGCCGCAGGGTCTAACCCATCTTTTCGCATCAGGTATCTCTCAAATTCCGTCTCGATCTCAGAGTGGCTTATGCCGCTTGCTTTTATCATTTTCTCAATGTACGGGTGGCAGGAGCTGTCCAGCGTGAAGTGGCAGACAAATCCGTACAGATATGCCTTAAGCGCCTCCTGATCGCCGGCCTCTCCATAAATTTCCGCCGCCTTTTCAAAAAATTCCGACGCGGGCCTGTCGTGCATGGCATAGCCGGTCTGGTTGATGGTATTTTTGGACAGCGGCATATAGTAAAAAAGGATATCCGGCCCATGCAGGCCGATATCATAAAGCTCCCGGTATTTTTTAACGGGTTTTCTGTATATGAAAGGAAGGCAGCTTAGGACGTCCTTCCCGAAACGGTAGTGCGCGTATGCGGCTGGCATCAGCAAAACTCTCCTTTTCTATTCACTTTGTTCACTTTGTCTGCTCAAAGAGCCAGTCCCTAACGGCGGTCAGGCTGTACCCATAGTTGAAGGACGCCATATGCTCCATCCCACTTTCTCCTTCTTTGAATACTGTCCCCGTTTTGAACCGTATCATGTTCGCGTCAAGTCCAAGGCTTAAAAGCTCCGCCACCGCCGACGCCTGTTTTTCCTCGCTGTCCTGGGCGCTCCATGTTCCATAGCTGTACGAAACGCCGTCCTCGTCAAACATAGCCATTACTTCATCCTGGCCGCCGGACGCCTTTTCGTCGCCGCCTGCCGTGATGTAGAAAAATGGCTGCTCCTCCAGCCCCTGCAAAACAGATATATCCCATTGGCCCGATACATACATGCTGGCTGCAAACAAATCGGGATAAACCGCATTAAAATAGAAGGAGCACATACATCCGCCAGATTGTCCCGTCGTGTACATCCTATCCGCATCAATGCTATATGTTTCCTGTAACTGTTCGAGCAATGTAACAGTTGCCTTCACCTCATCTGAAACGGTAGCGTCATCGCTGGCGGCTGTCTTTGTATAAGCCGGAACGAGGACAAAAGACGCATGTTTTGCCTGTTCTTCATCTGTAACCCAGACTGTAGCGCCGTAATACTGCTCCACAAGCTCCTGCGCCGTTTTTCCTGTGCCCGTTGAATCTGGGATAAACAAAAGCAGCGGATATTGTTCAGAGGCGTCATAGTCCTCAGGAATATAAAGGCTATATTCAAAGGCCGCGCCGGTTTTGGCATCCTCAAAGGTAAACTGTTCAAATTTCCCGGAATTTTCATCCAGCACGGCCTGAATTTCGGGATCGTTTTCCACCATCCCTCCGATATTGCCTCTGGAATCGCTGCCGCGTCCTCCTTGCATCTTGTCTTCGCTGGAATCTCCACGCCCCATCTGCCCGTCCCCGCTTTCACTGGATCCAGCGCTGTCTGTTTCGGCATCCGGGCTTTCTGAAAGTGTCCCCGATTTGGAAGCATCCTCCGTATCATCAGATGTCTGCGCGGTATTTCCGCAGGCTGTCAATGACAGTAAAAGCGCCATGCTGATCAAAAGGCAGGCAAGTTTTCCTATTATTTTCATTTCACAAAACCTCGCTTGAATTGCTGCACGTTGAGTACACATTATAGCTGATTTTCCTGTAAAAATCAATGATCTTGAAAAAGTTCACAAAATTTGCCTTTTCCGCCATTCTATGTTATATTGGCAATATTGATTGACAAAAAGGAGCAGAAAAATATGAAGATACTGGTTGTCGTGGATATGCAGAATGATTTTGTAGACGGGGCGCTTGGGACAAAGGAGGCTGTCGGGATCGTCCCGAAGGTGGCGGAACGGATTCAGGATTTTGACGGAAAGGTGTTCTATACGAGGGATACGCACGAGGAGGATTATCTGGACACGCAGGAGGGAAAGCAGCTTCCTGTCCGGCACTGCATCCGGGGGACGGCGGGGTGGGAGCTCTGCCCTGAGATTAAGAGGCTCCAGGAGGAGGCGGACGCACAGGTGATCGATAAGCCGTCGTTTGGAAGCATCGAGCTTGGCTATGCCATCAGGACATATCTGATGGATGAGACGGTCCTGTCAGAGGACAGGATGGACTCGGTTACGCTCGTCGGGCTGTGTACGGATATCTGCGTGATCTCCAACGCCATGATCCTCAAGGCGTTCTTCCCGGAGGTCCCGGTCATCGTGGACGCCGCCTGCTGCGCGGGCGTGACAAATGAAAGGCACAGAAATGCGCTGGAGGCGATGAAGATGTGCCAGATCCAGGTTGAGAATGAGTGAGAAGAGAATGGACATGAGGGCAGAGGGCAGTTATGGCAGGAAATCAAAGTAAACGGCAGGGAGGATTGCAGCTATGATAAATGGGAAACAGGTATTATTCAGCGGTATGCAGGCGACGGGGAGCCTCACGCTTGGGAATTATCTGGGGGCTTTGAAGAACTGGGTGGATCTAAGCGAGGAATATGAATGCTTCTACAGCGTCGTGGATATGCACTCGATCACGGTGCGCCAGGAACCGGCGACGCTTTGCAGGCGCGCGAGGTCGCTGCTTATCCTGTATATTGCGGCGGGGCTTGACCCGGAGAAAAACTGCATCTATTACCAGTCCCATGTGTCGGGGCACGCGGAGCTCGCATGGATCTTGAACTGCTTTACTTATATGGGGGAGTTAAACCGCATGACGCAGTTCAAAGACAAGTCCGCGAAGCACGCGGACAATATCAATGCGGGCCTGTTTACCTATCCGGTCCTGATGGCGGCGGATATCCTGCTGTACCAGGCGGATGTGGTCCCGGTCGGCATCGACCAGATGCAGCATCTGGAAATCACGAGGGATATCGCGGAGCGGTTCAACCATATTTACGGGGAGGTATTTACCATCCCCAGGCCTTATATCGGGAAGGTGGGGGCGAAGATCATGAGCCTCCAGGACCCGTCGAAGAAAATGTCCAAGTCCGACGAGAATCCGAACGCCAGCATTTATCTGATGGATGACCCGGACACGGTCATACGCAAATGCAGGCGGGCGGTGACGGACTCGGAGGCGCAGATCCTGTACCGCGATGAGCAGCCGGGGGTGAAGAACCTCATCGACATCTACAGCGCGTGTACCGGGAAAAAGCCAGAGGAAGTAGTCAGGGAATTTGACGGAAAGGGCTACGGGGAATTTAAAACTGCAGTGGGGGAGGCTGTCGTGTCTGTCTTAAGGCCGCTTCAGGACGAGGTTTCCCGTCTGGAAGGGGATAAAGCGTATATTGACGGCGTGATCAAGAACAATGCACAGAAAGCGGCGTATTTTGCGGATAAGACGCTGAGGAAGGTACAGAAAAAAGTCGGATTCCCGGCGAGGGTTTAGTGAAAATGCAGGAAAAAGGCGCCTGGAAGCGAATGCTTTTGTGTGATTTTAATATCAATCATTGCAATCTTTCGCCGGATAGGGTATAATGACAGAAAGTAACTAAGGGTAACTTTGCAAAAAAGAGAAGGGGGAATAATATGTTAGATGCTATTAATTCCGTAGTAACTGCCATCAACGGCGTCGTATGGGGATGGCCAATGATTATCTTGTTGTTGGGAACGCATGTATTTCTGACGTTCCGTACAGGTTTTATCCAGAGGTACACGATCTCAAAGGGCATTAAGCTGTCTGTGACAAAGGATCCGGACGCGGAGGGCGAGGTATCCCAGTTCGGGGCGCTGACGACGGCTCTTGCGGCGACGATCGGCACCGGCAATATCGTGGGCGTGGGCACGGCGATCGCGCTCGGCGGCCCCGGCGCGGTCCTCTGGTGCTGGCTGACCGGCGTATTCGGGATCGCTACGAAGTACGCGGAGTCTTACATATCGGTGAAGTACAGGGTGAAGACCGAGGACGGGCGTATGCAGGGCGGCGCGTTTTACGCTCTGGAACGCGGCCTCAATATGAAATGGCTTGGCATCCTGTTTGCGCTCTTCGGAGGTCTTGCGTCCTTTGGAATCGGCTGCGCAACGCAGGTGAACGCCATCGCGGAGATCGCGAATACCAACTTTGGCGTTCCGCCGGTTGCTGTGGGCATCGTGGTCGCAGTCCTCACCGCTATCGTTATCTTCGGCGGCATCAAGTCCATCTCAAGCGTATGCGAGAAGCTTGTCCCGTTTATGGCGATCTTCTATGTGCTTGGGTGTATCGTGATCCTGTGCATGAACTATGACTACATCATCCCGGCGATCGGGACGATCTGCAGGCTGGCGTTCACACCGGGCGCGGCAGCGGGCGGCCTTGTAGGAGCCGGCATCACGATGGCGATCCGTTACGGCGTTGCCAGGGGTCTGTTCTCGAATGAGTCCGGCCTCGGTTCTGCCCCGATCGCGGCAGCGGCGGCGCAGACAAGGAATCCGGTCCGCCAGGCGCTGGTATCCTCCACAGGTACATTCTGGGACACCGTTGTCGTATGCCTGATGACAGGCCTTGTGCTTGTATCGACGATCATGAAGAATCCGAGCATCAATGCGGATTCTGTGGAGAACGGCGGGCAGCTTACCTCCCTGGCGTTCAGCCAGATTCCGGTGCTCGGGCCGATCATCCTGACGCTTGGCATCGTCTGCTTCGCGTATTCTACTGTGCTTGGCTGGGCTTACTATGGCGAGCGCTGTATCGAGTACCTGGGGGGCGGCAAGATCCGCACTGTTTACCGCGTGCTTTATATCGTGGTTGCGGCGATTGCCCCGGTTGTAGCGCTTGACCTTGTATGGCTGATCGCGGATACGCTGAATGCCCTGATGGCGATCCCGAACCTGGTTGCGGTGCTTCTGCTTTCCAACCAGATGGTTGCGGATACGAAGAAGTACATCAAGGATCTGGACGCGAAGGACGACACGCCGATCCCGGTGATCAAGGATTAGGCTTTAAGCTTAATGATCCGTTTTCAAATTTCAAAGATGAAAAGGTAGTGGCGGTGCTACCGCAGTTATCGTAATCAAAACCGTCCCAGGCAGGAAGCCTGGGGCGGTTTTTTGCGCGTGGCAGAGGGGGCAGAGATGGCAGGCATTCAAATACAAGAGAACGCGATTAAATTTACCAATGGATATGGCTCTGGCGGGATCCTGTTTTGTATATTTTTTTGAATATAAACCTGTTGACGGTGGCATGATAGAATGATAAGATAGAAAAGACACATGATGTAGTGAATTATATTTGCGTAATTACTAAATATGGGGAATAATTACTGAATACAGAGGTAAAGGGGCGTACAGAGTATGTTGTCAAGAGATGTAAAGGTGATAAAAAAGGACGGGACAAAGGAGGATTTCAATGTCCAGAAGGTCGTTGCGGCCGTGAGCAAATCCGCGTACCGGGTGCTGGTGAAGTTTACAGATGAGGAGATCGGCTTTATCTGCAAGTTTGTGGAGGATAAGGTGGAGGAGCTTGGCGTCACGGAGATCCCGATCCTGGAGATGCATAATGTGGTGGAGGGCGCGTTAGAGCGCGTGAACCCCGCAGTTGCAAAGAGCTACAAGGATTACCGCAATTACAAGCAGGATTTCGTGCAGATGCTCGACGAGGTGTACAAGAAAAGCCAGTCCATCATGTATATCGGGGATAAGGAGAACAGCAATACGGACAGCGCGCTTGTCTCCACGAAGAGGAGCCTGATATTCAACGAGCTCAATAAGGAGCTGTATAAGAAGTTCTTCCTCACTGTGGAGGAGCTGCAGGCGATCCGGGAGGGATATATCTATATCCACGATATGTCCGCGAGGCGCGATACCATGAACTGCTGCCTGTTTGATGTCAAGGAGGTGCTAAGCGGCGGCTTTGAGATGGGGAATCTCTGGTACAACGAGCCGAAGACGCTGGACACCGCGTTTGACGTGATCGGAGATATTGTGTTGAGCGCGGCGAGCCAGCAGTACGGCGGGTTTACCGTGCCGAGCGTGGACGAGATATTGGAGCCGTATGCCGAGAAGTCTCACAGGAAGCTGATCCAGAAGTACCGCAGCCTGGGGCTTGACGAGGAGACGGTGCAGAAGGTGGCGTGGGCAGACCTGGAGCGGGAGATGGAGCAGGGCTTCCAGGGGTGGGAGTACAAGTTCAATTCCGTGTCCTCCAGCCGCGGCGATTACCCGTTTATCACGGTCACGGCGGGGACGGCCGAAAGCCGTTATGGGAAGCTCGTCACGATGAAGATGCTGGAGGTGCGGAGGAAAGGGCAGGGCAAAGAGGGGCATAAGAAGCCGGTCCTGTTCCCGAAGATCGTATTTCTGTATGACGAGAAGCTCCACGGGCCGGGAGGTCCTTTGGAGGATGTGTTCGAGGCGGGGATCGACTGCTCGGCGAAGACGATGTACCCGGATTGGCTGAGCCTCACGGGGGAGGGCTATGTGTCCGGGATCTATAAAAAATATGGCAAGATCATAAGCCCGATGGGCTGCCGCGCATTTCTCTCCCCGTGGTATGAGAGGGGCGGCATAAACCCGGCAGACGACGAGGACCAGCCGGTCTTCGTGGGCCGCTTTAACATCGGGGTGGTCAGCCTGCACCTGCCGATGATCTATGCGAAGGCGCGGCAGGAGGGGAAGGATTTTTATCAGGTCCTCGACTATTATCTGGAGCTGATCCGCCAGCTCCATCTGCGCACCTATGATTACCTCGGTGAGATGAAAGCCTCCACGAACCCGCTGGCATACTGCGAGGGCGGCTTCTACGGCGGGCATCTGGGGCTGTACGACAAGATTAAGCCGCTTCTTAAGTCCGCGACCGCGTCTTTTGGGATCACGGCGTTAAATGAGCTGCAGCAGCTTTACAATAAGAAATCGCTGGTGGAGGACGGGAAATTTGCGCTGGATACGCTTCAGCACATCAATGATAAGATTAACGAATTCAAGGAGGCGGACGGAAGGCTCTACGCCATCTACGGGACTCCGGCGGAGAACCTGTGCGGGGTCCAGGTGAGGCAGTTCCGCGAGAAGTACGGGATTATTGAAAATGTGTCTGACCGCGAGTATGTGAGCAACAGTTTCCACTGCCATGTGACGGAGGATATCACCCCGATTGAGAAGCAGGATCTGGAGGGGAGGTTCTGGAACTTAAGCAACGGCGGCAAGATCCAGTATGTCAAATACCCTATCAACTACAACCGCGAGGCGATCAAGTCCCTGGTGAGACGCGCGATGGCGAAGGGCTTTTACGAAGGGGTCAACCTGTCGCTTGCGTACTGCGACGACTGCGGGCATGAGGAGCTTTCGATGGACGTCTGCCCGGTGTGCGGCAGCAAGAACCTGACCAAGATCGACCGCATGAACGGCTATCTCTCTTACTCAAGGGTGAAGGGAGATACCCGGCTGAACGCCGCGAAGATGGCGGAGATCGCAGAAAGGAAAAGTATGTGATCATGCGGTATCACAATATCACGAAGGACGATATGCTAAACGGAGACGGCCTGCGAGTTGTCCTTTGGGTAGCGGGATGCTCCCATGCTTGTCCGGGCTGCCACAACCCGGTCACCTGGGACCCGGAGGGAGGGCTTCTCTTTGATGAGGCGGCGAGGCAGGAGATTTTTGCGGAGCTTGAGAAGGATTATGTGAGCGGGATCACATTTTCAGGGGGCGACCCGCTTTACGAGGCGAACCGTGCGGAAGTGACCGCGCTGGCGCGGGAGATCCGGGAACGGTACCCGCGTAAGACCATCTGGCTGTATACCGGGTATACGTGGGGGCAAGTAAAGGACTTAGAGATCATGGAGTATCTGGACGTCCTGGTGGACGGGAGATTCGAGGAAGATAAAAAGGACAACGCACTGCATTGGAAGGGGAGCGCGAACCAGTTTGTAATAGACGTCAGGAATACACGGAAGATAGGAGAGTTGGTGCTGCATGGCTAAGAGGGTCGCTCAGTTTCACAAGGTAAGCTATGGACAGTTCAGGAAGAGCTTTATAGAGGCGTTTGAGCCCCTGGACGAGAGGGATATCCGGGAGATCTATGATGAGATCCGGCTCCCCAAGCGCGCGACGGCGGGCTCTGCGGGGTATGATTTCTTCGCCCCGTTTCCGATCGTGTTAAAGCCCGGGCATACGATCAAGATCCCGACCGGCGTCCGGGTGGAGATGCAGGACAACTGGGTGCTCAAGTGCTATCCGAGAAGCGGACTGGGCTTTAAATACCGCCTGCAGCTTGACAATACGGTGGGGATTATTGACAGCGACTACTTTTACGCGGAGAATGAGGGACATATCATGGTGAGGCTTACGAACGACAGCAACGAGCATAAAGTGCTGGAGCTGGAATGCGGGCGGGGCTTCATGCAGGGTATCTTCGTGGAGTATGGGATAACGATGGATGACAATGTGACGGCGGCCCGCAGCGGAGGGTTCGGGAGTACGGATTTCATGTCAGCGGACAAAAGGGAGGCATCCGGGTGCGGAAGCTGAGAAATCTGTTCCTTGCGCTCGCGGCGCTTGCCTTATGTGAAATCGCCAGAGAGCTTTATACCTTTAAAATGACATATTACCACATTGCCACTGAAAAAATACGGGGGAGGCACAGGATTTTATTTTTAAGCGACCTCCACAACCGTTCCTATGGGAAGGAAAACGGCAGGCTTCTTGGCGCTATCCGGCGGGCTAAGCCTGAGTTAATCCTGATTGGCGGCGATATGCTGGTGGCAAAGAACGGACATAATTACCGGACAGCGGCGGATTTTATCAAAAAACTTCCCGCCATCTGCCCGGTATATTGTGCCAATGGCAACCACGAGCAGCGCATGAAGGAGCTGCCGGGAAAGTACAGGCAGTCATATCTTTCCTACAAGCGGGAGCTTAAGGAGGCGGGGGCGCATTTTCTGGAAAATGAGTCGCAGGAGATCCTGCTTGGCGGCGCCGCCGTGCGCCTGACGGGGCTGGAGATCCCGAAGAAATATTACAGGAAACTTTCGGGGAAGCATATGCCGGAGCATACGCTTGAAAGGCTTATCGGCCCGTCCGCCCCGTCCGGCTGTCAGATCCTTTTGGCGCACAACCCGTCCTACCGGGAGGAGTACCTGAAGTGGGGGGCGGATCTTGTGCTTTGCGGGCATTTCCACGGGGGTCTTGTGAGGATTCCGGGATTTCGCGGTGTGGTGTCGCCGGACTTCAGGCTTTTTCCGAAGTACGCGGGAGGATGCTACCGGGAGGGCGCGCAGACGCTGGTGGTAAGCAGAGGGCTTGGGAACCATACGCTTCCTTTGCGCCTGTTTAATCCTGCGGAGGTGGTGGCGCTTGAACTGGAGGAACCCGGTTTTCGGAGCAATAGCCAATGAAAATGTAATTAATTTTAATGTTGCCATGGTAACAGGGGAGGATACCAATATCGATGGGAATACCGGTAAAGCTGCAGGTGTTCGAGGGGCCGCTTGACCTGCTTTTGCATCTGATTGACAAAAATAAAATAGA
>CAZFSW010000008.1:10612-16321 GCA_964521655.1 uncultured Dorea sp. | reverse complement strand
CGTCAACGGACGCCTATATGATGGGGATGTTCTCCACGCTGGATTATATGGTGGACGCGCCGCTGGAGGAGCTTTTGTCGGAGATCCCCATCGCGGACGAGGTAAAGCTGGGGCTGCTTAAGGGCGAGGGCGCGGCGGGCAAGATCCAACAGCTCGTCGTCGCCTATGAGCGCGCGGACTGGAAGACGAGCAAGGCGCTCGCGGAGGAGCTTGGCATCCCCAGCGGGCAGCTCGCGCAGATCTATGTGGACTGCGCGGAGGAGGTAAACACGATCTGGAACAACCTGACGACGGATATGGAGAGGCCGGATGAGGTGAAGAAAGCCGGGGAGGATATGGAGGTAAAGACGGAGGAATAGGAAAGTGGCACATATCATTGTACTGACGAACCAAAAAGGCGGCGTGGGCAAGACAACAACTTCAGCCTCCCTCGCCGTGGGGCTTGCGAGGAAGAAAAAGAAGGTGCTCGCCGTGGATATGGATCCGCAGGGGAACCTGGGGTTCAGCCTCGGCGTGGATACGGAAGAGAGCCCAAGCGTCTACGAGGCGCTTATGGGGAAAGCTACGGTCTATGACGCGGTAAGAAGGATCCGGGAGATTGACATCATCCACTCGAATATCCTGCTCTCCGGCGCGGAGGCGACGTTTAAGGGCGGACAGCGGGAGATGCTGCTTAAGGGCCTCTTAGAGCCGGTGGAGAAGCTGTATGATTATATTGTGATCGACACGCCCCCGGCGTTCAATGTGCTGACGCTCAATGGCTACAGCGCGGCGGATTACCTGATCATCCCGATGTCTGCCGAGATACTTAGCCTGATGGGTCTGGTGCAGCTAAAGGACACCTATGAGACGATCAAGCAGTCGGTCAACCCGCAGCTTGAGATCATGGGGATTTTGCTCACCCGCTACGAGCGCAGGTGCAGCCTCTCCGGAGAGGTGCAGGAGATGGCGCAGACGGTCGCCGGACAGCTCGGGACGCGGGTGTTCGACACGGTGATCCACAACGCGGTGGCGGCAGCGGAGGCGCCCGCCCACGGGGAAAATATCTTCGAGTACGCGCCGAAGTCCGTCCCGGCGGAGGATTACGGGGCGTTTGTGGAGGAAGTCCTGCAATATGCAGAAGGAGGTAAGAAGCGTGCCAAGAAAAACCAATAAGACCAACCATATCCTGAACCTCCTCGCGGGGAACAGCGAAGCGGAGGAGGAAGAGGTACGGGAAGCCCCGAAAGCGAGACGGCCAAAGAAAGCGGAGAAAGCGGCTGCGGAGTCGACGGTGCAGGTAGTGGAGCAAAAAGGCGTGGATGAAGAGATCGCGGAGACGGTGAACAAGATGCTGGATGAGGAGCTTGCGGCAGAGCAAGAGAAGCAAGAAGCGGAAGGTTCGGAAGCTGTTGTGGAAGCGGCTGCGGGAAGCCCGGCCGCCGCAGAAGAAGCAGGGAAAGCAGGAGACTTGGAAGCTGTTGTGGAAGCGGCTGCGGGAAGCCCGGCCGCTGCGGAAGAAACAACGGAAGCGGGCGCTTCGGATGACGGGGATACGGCGGCATCTGAGCCTGCGCAGGGATTTGTAGAAACGGTGCCTGAACGGGCGGAAGCGTCTGCATCTGCAGAAAAGGAGAAGCCGAGGATCGTGGTGGCGGAGCCGGTGAAGAAGAAAGCAAAGAAAGAGGCCGAAGCGGAGGATACTGCAGAGGAAGCGGGTATGGCGGCTGCGACAGAGGCTGCTGTTATAGATACAAAGGCTGAGACAGGAAAATCAAAGTCGGATTATGTGTTCATCAATGTGATGGAGCAGCTTACGAGGAAGCGCGCCAGGGATTACATGGAGGAGTTCGGCAACTGCACATGTTCCAGATGCACCGCTGATACGATGGCGGCGGCGCTTTCCAACCTGCCGCCCAAGTATGTGGTGGTCAGCAGGGATAAGGTCGCGCCTCTTATGGATTTTTACTCTCAGCGGTACGCGGGACAGGTTACGGTAGAGATCACGAAAGCGTGTCTTAGGGTGAGGGCGCATCCGCACCATAACCGAAGCTAGGCTATAGATAGATTTTCAACTCAGGCTTAATATGTGGATGGATTGTGCCGATAAATATTTATAAGTGGATAGTCTACAGGCAGATTTGTCCTGGCGGTTTTGTGTTTTAGTTCTCTATATCATGAAAAAGGAGTGGTATTATGTCATCAGTTACAACAAGCAGCAGCCTCTCGAGCAGCCTGTCTACCATCAGGGGCTACGGCGGCCTTGCCAGCGGGCTTGACCGCGATACGCTGATCGAGGAGATGACTTCCGGCACGCGCGCCAAGATCGCGGCGCAGCAGCAGAAGCAGCAGAAGGTCGAGTGGCAGATGGAGGCGTACCGGAATATTACAACCAAGATTTACGAATTTACTAACGCATATACGTCTTATTCATCGTCCACGAACCTGACGTCCTCAAAGCTGTTTTCCAGGAGCCTGGTTTCGGCGCTGGGGGCGAACAGCAGCAAGGTGTCGGTGTCCGGGACGGCGACCTCGGCGGATAATATGTCGATTGCGAGGATCAAGCAGCTTGCGAAGAACGCGACCATGACGACGCAGAATGTATCCTCTGACACGATGTCGACCGGGGAGATCGCAACCAATCTGGGCGCGACGAACACGGTGAGTACCATCGCGGGGGACGCCCTGTATATCAAGTATGGCACACAGAGCTATACGGTGAAACTGACTGACAGTGAGGAGTATGATTACACAGACCCGCAGAAGGCGATGGAAGCGATTAATAAGCAGCTTGCGACGGTTTCCATAAGCTCCGGGGAGGAGACGCTGGCGGATGTGATGGAGGCGAGCTATGACGAGGCTTCCGGCAAGGTGACATTCCGGACGAAGACGACCTCCGACGGGAAGGATGCGGCGCACGGAAATACCGTGCAGCTATATGGAGGCACCGGAAGCGTCCTCTATGATCTGGGTTTCTTAAAGAGCGGCGAGAGCTTCAGCAGCCTGTCGGACGAGGAGAAGACGATCACCTCCTCCGGCCTTACGGGAAAGAACCAGGCGGCGCTTACGGAGACGCAGACCATTGCGAAGCAGCTCAGTGGGGCGCAGATCGCTTTCAGCTACAACGGGACGAGCACATGGGTCACGCTGGGAGACTATACCAGCAGCAGCACGCTTGCGGATGTACAAAAGGACCTGCAGAGCCAGCTTGACAGCGCGTATGGCAAGGGGCGCATCGAGGTCGGCCTGGAAGAGTCGGAGGACGGCAGCACGGCAAAGCTTACGTTCAGGACGGTGCAGCCGACAAAGGATGCAGACGGGAACTATAAATCAGATACATCATCTACGCTTTCCATGACTTCGGGAGACGGGATCCTGGGGTACAGCGGCGTGTTCAAGGTGGCGGCGGGCGTTTCCAACAGGCTCAACACGACCGCGACGCTTGCGGACGCGGGGCTTACGAACGGCTCCAGCTTTGCGCTTGATGAGAACGGAACGAACAGTCTCATGAATGAGGACGGGACTTACACGCTCGTGATCAACGGCAAGAGCGTGGAGGGCATCACGAAGGACTCTACGATAAACGAGATTATTGAAAAGATCAATAATACGGATGGGATCGGCGTGAAGGTCGAATACCAGTCCATGTCCGACCGTTTTGTGCTGTCGGCGACGGACGCCGGGGCGAGCGGCGGGATCAGCTTCTCGGATGAGGATGGCAATGCTGTTGAGGGAAATATCGCAGAACTTCTGTTTGGGAAGATCGGCACGAGCGGAGAGCAGACGGAGGGCGAGGGTGGCCTGGTTTCCACTTACACGGCGGGACAGGACGCGATTTTAAGTGTGAAGTATCCGGGTTCTGACGATGAGGTTGAGATCATCCGCGGGAGCAACACATTTACGCTGGACGGGCTGAACATTACACTGAAGGGAACATTTGGCTACCAGACGGACGAGAATGGGAAGATCCTCACAGATGAGACTGGAGAAGCGGTGAAAGATACTACCGCCGAGGAGATCACGTTTGACGCAAGCGTGGACGCGGACAAGGCGGCGGATGCCGTCAAGTCGATGATCGAGGCGTTCAATGAGATATTGACGCTTGTAAATACCGAGGTCTCCACGAAGCCTGACCGGGATTACCAGCCGCTGACGGACGACCAGAAGGAAGAGATGACGGAGGATCAGATCGAGAAGTGGGAGGCGAAGGCGAAGGAAGGGATCCTCTTTGCTGATACAGACCTCCGCCTGATGACGGACGCGCTGCGCTCGGTTCTTGGCAGTACGGACCGCTCCGCGCTGTCCGCGATGGGGATTACGGTCTCTACTGATTATGCGGATAACGGGAAGCTGGTATTTGACGAGGAGGCGTTTAAGGCCGCGCTCCAGGAGGATCCGGATAAGGTGAAGGATGTGTTCACCAGGGCGGCGTCCACGGACGAGGACGGCAATACCGTACAGGGCGGACTCATGGTGCGCATTAAAAATGTGATGGATAAATATGGCTCCATGACTGGCGCGACGAAGGGAATCCTGGTGGAGCGCGCGGGTTCCGTCTACGCGGCCACCTCGATCCTCTCGAACAGCCTGCAAAAAGAACTCGACAGTATTGAGGATTATATCGATCAATTGCAGGATAAGCTGGAGACGGAGACAGACCGCTATATTTCCCAGTTTACGACGCTGGAGACCCTGATCTCCGAGATGAACAGCCAGAGCAGCTACTTAAGCTCGATGTTTGCGTGATCGATGTGCCGATGGGTTATGCCGGCGGCTATTGTGAAAATAGCTTTTCATCGCTGCCCGCAGAGACGGGCGGCGCATGGAATGGTAGTAAAGGTAACGAATATCAAGGAAAGCGAGAGTAAGAAGCATGGCGAATGGATATCAGGAGTATAAAACGCAGTCGGTGATGACGATGACGCCGGGTGAGATGCTGCTTCTTCTTTACGATGAGATGGTTAAGAGGCTTCTGAGGGCGGAGCTGGCGCTTGACAAGGAGGATTATGTGCTTTTCGACGCATCGGTGGAAAGATGCCGGGATATTGTGAAGTATCTGAAGGATACTTTGAATTTTAAATATGATATCAGCAGGGAACTGAACAGAATGTATGACTTTTTCCTGTATGAGTTAAGCAGGCTGTCCGCAGGGAGGAAGAAGGAAGTGATCGGCGAGCTCACCCCGCTTGTCAAAGAGTTGAGAGAAGCGTTTGCCGAGGCTGCAAAGAAAGCGTGACGGATGATGGATGAGGTATATGGGGAGCTCCTTATGGAGGCCGCGAAGGTGCTTCAGAGGAAGTACGGCTGTATGTCGGAGGCCGGGAGGCTTACGGAGGAAGCGTCACAGGCGCTGGGGCGCGGCGACAAGGTGAGCGCGCAGATGATATTGGGGATGCGCGAGGAGGAGATTGACAAGCTCCGGGAATGCGACAGGAAGCTCTCCCTGCTGCGGGAGAATGCGCCGCAAGAGCTTAACAAGTGGCTTGGGAAGGCGTTGCAGGGCAAGGACGCCGTTACGGAGGAGCCTTATGGAAAAGAGGGGGCGATGGTGCTCCGGGTGGCGGGAAATATCCGCAGCGCGTGGGAGAAGACGATGAGAGTGGACCGGCAGATGAATATGCGGCTTGCCGGGAAGGATTCATTTTACGCGGGCAAATAGCGCGGGAGATGACACGTTATGAGGGTGCGCAGGAAGAGGAGGCGCCGCGACGGAGGGCAAAGAAGATACGC
>CAZFSW010000008.1:4440-10512 GCA_964521655.1 uncultured Dorea sp. | reverse complement strand
TTATGAGGGTGCGCAGGAAGAGGAGGCGCCGCGACGGAGGGCAAAGAAGATACGCCTGCCGGGAGCGGCGCTTTGCGCTTATTGCGGGGACAGTGGATGAAGGAGATTGAATTTAAGGAGATTACTAAAATATACCCCCCGGACGTAACGGCGCTGGAGGACATCACAGTTACGATCGAGCGGGGGGAGTTCGTGTTCCTGACCGGGAGGAGCGGCTCCGGGAAGAGCACATTTTTAAAGCTCTTAAGCGGACAGCTTCTGCCGACCTCCGGCGAGGTGTGGGTGCGCGGGCACTGCACATCCTCGCTGACGCATGAGCAGCTTCCGCATTACCGCAGGATGTTTGGCATTATGCAGGCAGACATGGGGCTTCTTGGGGACCGGACGGTGAGGCAGAATATCGAGCTTGCCATGTACGCGACAGAACAGCCCGCCGCAGTGATGAGGAAGCGGGTGAAGCAGGCGATGAACACGGTGGGGATACCTTCGCGGGCAGAGCATTTTCCCAGGGAGCTCTCCGGCGGGGAGACGGAGCGGGCGCTTCTGGCGCGCGCGCTGGTGACAGACCCGAAGATCCTCGTGCTGGACGAGCCGACGGCGAATCTGGATCCGTCCGCCTCCTGGGATCTGATGTGCCTGATAGATGAGATCAACCGCAAGGGTTATACCGTGGTTGTCGCGTCCCACGACCGGGAGCTGGTGAGCATCATGAAGAAGCGCGTCATCACTTTTGCCGCGGGCGCGAAGGTCGGGGACGGTAAGAGCGCGGTATATGATGCGCGGATCGGCGACATTTTCGCGGAGCGGGAGGTCATACTGGAACGCGAGGCGAGAAAACGATTGGAAAAAAGATGCAGGGAAACTTAATATTTATTATCTTCTGACGATATTCATTATAGTAGTAGGAAGCAGGGAAAATGATTCATATATATAGTGTAAGGAGAATGCGACATGAAGATATCTGCTGAAAACAGGATACGGCGTTTTGACAGTATGACGTATCCGTCGAGAACTCAGGGCACACAGTCTGCGACAGCGGCGGGAAGGGTGAACCGGGATCAGATCATCCTTGATGCTGGCGGCATAACGGCAGCGGATAAGAATACTGCCGCAGAAGCGGCGCACAAGGTCATGCTCGAGGTGAGGACCGCGACGCCGCAGGAGAAGATCGAGAGCTTGAAGCAGCAGGTCCGGGATGGCTCTTACCAGCCTGACGCAGAGCGGATCGTGTCCTGTATGCTGCTTGAGGGAGGATACGTGGCTGAATGAAAGAATTCCAGAGAGTGATCAAAGAAATGACTGCGCTGTTCCATCAGTTTACCGGGGTGGAGCAGGTAAAGCTTGAAGCGGCGGCGGGCAACCATGTCGCGACGGTCGAGGAGTGCATGACGAAGGAACAGTCGCTTGTCTTAAAGCTGAGGGGCCTTGAGAAAGAGCGGGAGAAGAGCCAGAAGGAGGCCGGGTATGAAGGGATGCGTTTCCGGGAGATCCTGGCGTCCGTCTCCGAGGAGGAGAGAAAGGAGCTTCTGCCGTTATTTGACGGGCTTAGCAGGGAGATCCAGATATTCCAGGAGGTAAGCGATGACGCGGCGAAGATTATCAGCAATAACCTTCATATGATCCGCAGGGCCTTAGATGAAAAGGGCGGCGTTACTTACGGCGGGGATGGGAAAAACGAGGCGGAAGTGACACACATGACGAGCCGGAGGGTATAAAGGAGGAATCGAAGCATGTTACGTTCTACATTTGCAGGGTTTAACACGGCGCAGCTTGCTATGGCGGCAAGCCAGCGCGCATTGGATGTGACGGGGCAGAACCTTTCTAATATTAATACGGAGGGTTATACAAGGCAGCGGCTTGACCTTACCAGCATCAGCCCCCAGGGGGCGAGCATATCCAGTTCGCAGTATGATATCAAGGTAGGGCAGGGCGTGCAGCAGGAGCAGGTGAAGCAGATCCGCGATCCGTTCCTGGACGTCCAGTACCGGAACCAGCTTCCGAAGGTGGGGACGATGGACGCGATGGATACAATATTGGCGCAGATCGGGAATGTCTTTGACGAGACGGACAAGGATGCAGTGTGCTCACAGCTCAGCGAAATCGTGTCCCAGCTATCGACTATGGCACAGACGCAGAACGCGGGAACCAGTACCAGCGACGCGCTGGTGCGTTCCGCCTGCGAGGTGTTCTTAAATATCGTGCATCAGAATGCTACAGATATCCAGAATGTGCAGGATGAGCTGATCGATAAGCTGAATATGTCGGTGATGCCGGATATCGACGGGTATCTCGAACAGATCCGCAACCTGAATATTTCCATCAGGAACAGCCAGATCCTTGGCAATCCGGCGCTGGAGCTCCAGGATCAGCGCAACGAGTTGATTGACGCCCTTGCCACATATTTTCCGATTGAAGCCACATATACGAGCAAGGATCTGGGAGGCGGCATCGAGGTAGACCTGCTTGACATCAACGTGGTGTTTGAGGACGGGACCAAGTGGAACCTGATTTCGGATGATTCGAGGGGGCGTGTGGAGATTGAGCCGACCGTGGAGGACGGCGAGGAGACCGTGCCCGTGGCGCTGTATTTCTATGACATCAACGGATATCAGAGCGACGAGGCCTCGGATATGCTTGCGAACGGGGTGCTGAAGGGCGATATGGATATGCTGAACAAATCCGGCGTGTTCGATGGCACGGACACAAAAGGAATCGGGTTTTACAGTGGGATGTTCGATGCGTTTATCAATCAGTTCGCCACGACGTTAAATGAGCTGAACGGCGAGGGAGGCGCGCTGTTTACGACGACGGACGGCTCAGATACGTTCACGGCGTCGAATATTAAGATCTCTGATGAATGGATGAGCGGTGAGGTGTCGATTAAGATACAGGCGGATGGCGAGGAGGGATCTACCGCCTATACAAATGTGCTGAAGATGATCGACAGCCTGACGAATGAAGTATTTAATATAGAGGTAGACGGAGAGACCGTGTTCCAGGGGACGCTGCAGGAAATCTACACGAACATCTGGAATACGCAGGCGCTTGAGAGGCAGTCGTCTTCCACCCTCCTGGAGAACCACCAGGCAGTGCTGGATCAGATCGCGGACTCTAAGGATTCCGTGTCGGGCGTGTATATGGACGAGGAGGTCATGAACCTCATGCGCTTCCAGCAGTCCTACAACGCGGCGGCGCGCCTGATGACCACGTATGATGAAATTTTGGAGCGGCTGATCACCGGTACCGGGGTCGTAGGCAGATAGCGGCAGAAAAGGAGGCAAATTATGACACGTATCACAACGAATATGATCATGAGAAATTATATGGGCCATCTGTCCAATACGGTAGGCGGCCTGGAGTCCACCAGGAAACAGGTGGAGACGGGGCGGCGTTTTGAATGGTCTTATGAGGATCCGTCCGCAGCGGCGAAGGGCGCGGTTCTGGACCGCAGATACGCGAGGAACGCGGATTACCTGGATGTGACGCAGGAGAGCCAGAAGTGGCTGGACACCCAGGAGAGCGTCCTCATGGAGCTCAACAGCATCGCGCAGGATATCGATGAGAACTATTCGACCGCCGCGATGAACGACCCGGCTGGCGAGGTCGGACGAAGCGCTTACGCCACCGAACTGCGTGCGCTCCAGGAGAGCATGATCAATTCCCTGAATGTAAAGTACGGCGATGCGTTCGTCATGGCGGGAAACGACGCGATGAATGTGCCGTTTGAGCTAAAAGACGGAGAAGTCTATTACCGGGGCGTGAATGTGGACGCCCAGAAGCCCGTAACCGCACAGTATTCCCTTGAGATCACGACGGATGGCGGTTATTTAGAGGGTGACGAGATTACCATCAATGGCACAGTGTATACGATCGGCACCGCTGATGAGGTTGCTGATGACACGGCCGCTCTCACCGCTGAGGACGCGAACGATGCGGAAAAGCTGGCGGAGTTTATCGCAGGGAAAGTTGCTGAGACAGAAACGGATTATGACGTCACAACGGATGGAAATAAGATTATTTATACAGCTACAAGCGCGGGAGCGATAGGGAGCGACGGACCGGCGTCAGAGCCCGCCGCCGTGACAGTCAGCGGAGGAAGCGGCGCTGCCGGGGTGGGCGCGTTAGAGACCGTGACAGAGGGCATGGACGCAGATGAGAGTTATGCCCTGCTCGAACAGTATTCCCAGGAGGCCGCATATGTGGATCTTGGCTTTGGCCTGACGTTTGACGCAGATGGAAAGGTGGTTCCCTCCAGCGCGTTTGACACGGCTCTTCCGGGCATCAACGCTGTGGGCTTTGGGAAGGATGATGACGGCTTAAGCAACAACCTGATCGTCCTGACCGGGCAGATGGCGGATCTTCTGGAGGCGGATGAATTTGACAGCGAGGCCTACGGGGTGCTGTGGACAAAGTTCCACGAGCAGTATCAGGATCTCGCGAATGAGTTTGCGACGATCGGGGCGAAATCACAGCTTCTGGAGTCCACGGAGACAAGGCTTACGACGGAAAAGGACAATATTTATGAACAGTATAAGGATACGGTCGGCATCGAAGAGGATGAGGCGATCACGAATTATATGTGGGCGCAGTATGCGTACAATGTGGCATTAAAGATCGGAACGAGCATCATCGGCCCATCCTTGCTGGATTTCATGGATTAACTTCAGATGGATAAAGCCGTTAGCACAGCAAAGATAAATATGAGGGAAAGGAGCAGATTGTTATGGAACAGTTATTACAGATTACGACGATACCCATTAAGTATGAACTGAAGATTCAGAACGCATCACTTCAGTACCAGAATGGAACTGCGGAACTGGAAATAAGCAGGGACAAGGGCGGCATGACGATCAAGTCGCGCCCGATCAAGCTCCATATGGATACTTATGAGGCGAGAAATTCTGTAGTTCCGACGACGAAGACGTCGATTGAGCAGCGCGCGCAGAGTGGCCGCCAGGCGGCCTATGAGGCTACGGCGAACTATGCGAGCGAAGGACAGCTTTTATTAAAAGCTAAGATAGGGGCAGGAAGTGAGACTTTGAACCAGATATTTGCAGAGAGGACGGCAACGGGTACAGGACAGATGGAAATGGATTATCTGCCGAAGACGGGGCCGGATATTGAATGGGAAGCGCCGGAGCTCTCCATCAGCTATGAGATGGATAAATTGAACTTTGACGCAAAGATCAATAAGGGTGAGATTAAGTTTATTCCGGGCGATATCGAGCTTTCGATTTCACAGTATCCAGACATTGAGATCCAGTATGTCGGCGGCCCGCTCTATGTACCGCCGAGCGCGGAGGCGCGGTTTACGGGCGAGCAGATCGATATTGAAGCATAAGAAAGCCAGGAGGGGCATTGATGGATAAGGAGAAGGAATACATTGAATTTGAGGAAGGTGTATTCGGTTTCGAGGATCATAAGCGTTTTATCCCGGTGATGCTTGAAGAGGGCAGCGATGCGGTGCTGTACCTGCAAAGCGCGGAGGACGAGGATCTGTCGTTTATCATTATGAATCCTTTTCTGCTGGTGAAGGACTATGAGCCTGTGCTTGGCGAGGAGGATTATGAGAAGCTGGGGACCTCGTGCGATGAGGATCTGTCCTACTATGTAGTCTGCGTAGTCCGGGATAAAGTGGAGGACTGCACCGTGAACCTCAAATGCCCGATCGTGGTGAACCATGTCACCAGAAAGGCAAGGCAGGTCATCCTGGACTCGGAGAAATACGGCCTGCGCCATCTGCTTAAGGAGTTCACGAGCGAGGAGGCGCCGTCATGCTGATTCTGAGAAGGAAGGCGGGAGAATCCCTACTGCTGGGTGACAATATCAAGGTTACGGTGACGGAATGCAGCAATGACGGGACGAGGCTTGCGATCGACGCGCCAAAGGAGATCACCATCCTGCGCGAAGAGCTGGTCGAGGCGTCGAAGGCAAACCAGGAGGCGGCGTTAGCTGCGGACAAGGAAAAGCTCGACAAGCTGAAAGGGATATTGAAAGAAAAACAGGAATAGGAGGAGGGCCTTGAAGCTGTGGTTTCGGGGTCTTTTTTCTATAGCTGATTGACAAATCACA